>JAQBOY010000090.1 GCA_028287805.1 Mucilaginibacter sp. | reverse complement strand
TAATAAATTTGAGTCTTACATGAAAATGGTTCATCCTGATGATCGTGAAAACCTGCTTCAATATTTTTCATCCTTTCCTGAAAACATGGAGGATATTCAGTATGTACATAAATTAATTACACCTAAGGGTAATTTAAAATACTTAAAAGTTTCAAAGGCAACTTCATTAAATAAACCCGGAAACAACCGTATTTTTGGTGTTACACAGGATATTACTGAAAGCAAATTATCAGAAAAAGCAATAAAAGTAAGCAGGGCAGAATTAATAGAGGCGCAAACAATTGCTAAAATTGGCAATTGGAAATGGGATACAGCTACAAAAAAAATACAATGGTCTGATGAAATAACCAACATTTGCGAGATAGATCAATTAGACGGAGGAGAGTTAAGCGTTATAAAACTATTATTAAAGTATATTGACAAACGCGACAAATTTATACTTCAACACTTTTTAAAAAGTGTTACTAATATTAATAATTACTCCTTTGTATTTCGCATTATCACCCCACAGGGAAAAATAAAATACCTGAGTGTAATAGTTGGAAGACTCATAACGCGCGAAGATGGCACTCCCCGAAAGATTATAGGCACCCTACAGGATATTACTACGCGTAAAGAGGCAGAAATAGCTCATAAAAGAACGGAGAATAAATACAAACTGGTATTAGAAACTATTAAACTGGCTGCGCTCTCATTAGATAATAATGGCAATATCATCTTTTGTAATCAATACCTGGCTAATCTGCTTGGCTATGAGCCAAAAGAAATATTGGGTGCAAAATGGATTGATTTTATTCCGGAGGATTCAAGGCAAATTATTAGTGGCTGGTATGAAAACGATGCTGTAGAGGCACAATATATTATACCGGTAATATGCCGTAACGGCGAGCAGCGTATAATTAGCTGGCAAAATACCATAAGCTATGATGAAAATGCTTTAATAAAAGAAAACACAAGCATTGGGGAAGATATAACAGATCAGCAAAAGGTCACGCAGGAACTAATTTCTGCAAAAGAACTTGCCGAAAAAGCTTCAGAATTTAAATCTGAATTTTTGTCGATCATGAGCCATGAAATCAGGACGCCGATGAACGCGGTAATTGGCATTACCAACTTATTAATGAGTGAGGAGCCTAAACCCGAACAGCTGGAGTACTTGAATATACTTAAATTTTCGGCAGAGAACCTGCTGGCTATTATTAATGATATACTGGATTATAATAAAATTGAGGCGGGCAAGCTGGAACTAAACACTTCAAAATTTAACCTATATCAGCTAACACAAAAGATAAAGAAATCCTTTTATTTAAAAGCAACAGAAAAATTGCTGGATATAGAGGTATTAATTGATGAGGCTGTACCTGAATATGTAATGGGCGACCAAATGCGCCTGAGCCAAATATTAAACAACCTGGTAAGCAACGCATTAAAATTCACTAATAGGGGAAAAATAACTATTCAACTTGTCGCCGAGCAATTAGATAATATAAAATCTACTGTAAAATTCATGATCGCAGATACCGGTATAGGCATTGCCTCCGAAAATTTACGGCTGATATTTGATCCTTTTATGCAGGAATCACAATATATAAACAGCAATAGCGGGGGCACGGGCCTCGGACTTGCAATTACAAAAAGGTTAATTGAACTTCATCAAAGCAATATATATGTTTTAAGCGAACTGGGTAAAGGCACACAGTTTACTTTTTCTATTGCATTTGAGCTTCCAAAAGCAAGCGCCCTTATCCATTTACCAATTGACGAAAAGATTACGCTCAACTTGTATGGCATGAATTTGCTTATTGTTGATGACAATAAAATGAATTTGCTTATTGCAGCTAAATTTTTAAAAAAATGGCAGGCAAATGTAGACGAAGCCTCTAATGGACAAATAGCTGTGGATATGGTTAAAGCTAAAACGTATGATCTGATCATTATGGATCTGCAAATGCCGGTAATGGATGGCTTTGAGGCAACGAAAGCTATTAAAGCTATCTATCCTCAATTACCTGTTATAGCACTTACTGCCAACGCCATGCCCGAAACCTATACTAAAGCTTTAAATGCCGGTATGAGCGATTATTTAACAAAGCCGTTTGTACCAAGCACGTTTTTTGAAAAAATTGCTCCATTTTATAAACTTGATAAACTGGTATAGTCATTAAAATTAGAGAAACCATATCATTAGACTCAAACAATGACCAATGACTAATTAGATCTTATAGCCTCAACCGGGTCAAGCCTGGAAGCAAAATATGCCGGAACAATGCCTGATATAACGCCAATGGCAACTGACGTGCCTATACCGATAATGATATTTTTAAGATAAAGTACAATGGCAATATTGGCCACCCATTTAACTACAAAAGTACCTAAATACACCATAGTAAGACCAATTAAGCCGCCCATGAGGCAAAGTATAATTGCTTCTATTAAAAACTGCAATAAAATAAAATAATTTTTTGCCCCCAACGATTTTTGGATACCTATAATATTGGTGCGCTCCTTTACAGAAACAAACATAATATTAGCTATACCAAAGCCGCCCACCAGTATGGAAAACAGTCCGATAATAAGGCCCGCAACATTTATTACTTTAAATAGAATATCGAGTTGGTTGGATAACATAGTAACTTCATTTAAAGCGAAGTTATCATCATGATTAGGGCTTATACTCCTGATGGATCGCATTAATCCTTTCATCTCTCCTTCTACTTCGGTTAATGGAATGCCGTCTTTGCCTCTTACAACAATTTGCGGATTATATTTCTCATTTTGTACATCAATTATGGTGTGTGCAAAATTTAACGGAATCAAAACCAGCTTATCATCAGTGTTACCCAACATATCGTTACCTTCTTTAGCAAATACCCCTATTATGGTAACATATTTGCCCATGATCTTTACTTGTTTACCAATCGCATCATTATCCGGAAACAAATTCTGGGCAATATCATACCCCATTACTACAACCGGCGCCCCTGTTCTGGATTCAATATCTGTAAAATACCTGCCATCGGAAAAATCAAAATCCCAAACCTTGTTATGGTCCTGAGTAACTGCACCAATCTGGGCACCATCAACAGTATGGCTTTTGTATTTTATAGTTCGGCTATCTATATATATTTCATAGGACATTGCCATAGCAGTTTGGCTGCGTCTTTGCAATTCATTAAAATCCTTCAATTTTGGAACCGGGCGCTGCATGTATTTCCACCAGGGGTATTCACCATCCGAAACCCACGGCCATTTTTGTATATATACGCTATTATTACCCAGCTTATCTACGCTTTTTTGCAGGTTATCCCGCAAGGTATCTACTGCCGAAAAAACAGCTATAATGGTAAATATCCCTATAGTTACACCCAATAATGAAAGTAAGGTGCGCAACTTATTTTGCCTTAAAGCATCATAAGCAAAAAGGAAGCTCTCTCTAAATAGTTTTAAAAATATCATATATAGCTGGTTACACTAATTTTTTATGTTTTCGCAGATGGATAAACTTATTTAAAAAAATACTGTTATTATTAGATGATTAAACTCCGATTAAGTTACATTAATTTTGAGTTAGTTAAGATTTAAAAAATACTGCTGCTATTAAACCAACCGTACAATCTTATAATATAATTACTGTAATTAACAAATAATAATCGGTGTAATCAACAAATATATTTGTACATTTGCGCCCTGAAAATTCATAAACATAGCATGAAATTATCTCAATTTAAATTCAATTTACCTGATTCACTCATCGCTCATTCACCTTCTGATATTCGTGATGAGTCACGCCTAATGGTATTGCACCGCGATTCGGGTAAAATTGAACATAAGGTATTTAAAGATATACTAAATTACTTTGATGATAAGGATGTAATGATCCTTAATAACACCAAGGTATTTCCTGCACGCATGTACGGCAATAAGGAAAAAACCGGCGCTACCATTGAGGTTTTTTTATTGAGAGAATTAAATAAAGAACTTCGTTTATGGGATGTATTGGTTGATCCGGCCCGTAAAATCCGGGTTGGCAATAAATTATATTTTGGTGAAGATGATCTTTTAATTGCCGAAGTAGTAGATAATACCACATCACGTGGCCGTACCATCCGCTTTTTGTTTGATGGCACTGATGAAGAGTTCCGTCGTAATGTAGAGATACTGGGCGAAACACCACTGCCAAAATATATTAAACGTAAAGCTACCGCAGAAGATAAGGAACGCTATCAAACCATATTTGCCAAGCATGAAGGCGCTGTTGCTGCTCCTACTGCCGGCTTGCATTTCAGCCGCGAACTAATGAAACGCCTCGAATTGAAAGGCGTTGAATTTGCTGAGGTTACTTTACACGTAGGTTTAGGTACTTTCCGCCCTGTTGAAGTGGAAGATTTGACCAAGCATAAAATGGATTCAGAGCAATTTATTATTGAGCAAAAACAGGCTGATATAGTAAACAGGGGAATAGAAGGTAAACAACGTATTTGTGCCGTAGGTACAACTTCCATGCGTGCTATTGAATCGGCCGTATCTGCCAATAAAACTTTAAAAGCAGCTAATGACTGGACCAGTAAATTCATATTTCCACCGTATGACTTCAGTATAGCTAATTCTATGATC
Organism: Mucilaginibacter sp.; assembly: GCA_028287805.1. Taxonomy (GTDB): domain Bacteria; phylum Bacteroidota; class Bacteroidia; order Sphingobacteriales; family Sphingobacteriaceae; genus Mucilaginibacter. The sequence goes on along the minus strand of JAQBOY010000090.1, from coordinate 17,348 downwards.
ACTAACTTCCACACACCCGAATCAACTTTATTAATGATGGTATCGGCATTTGGGGGTTATGAGCAGGTTATGCATGCTTATGAAGTAGCTATAAAAGAAAAATACCGCTTTTATAGCTATGGTGATGCCATGCTGATTATATAATCATTTAGTCATTGGTCATTAAGTCATTAGTAATTTTTAGATTAGCCCATATTTTACGGTTATTCAATTAACTGCACTAACGACACAATGACCAATGATTTTCCAAAATATGCCATTATAGTAGCCGGGGGCTCTGGCAGCAGAATGCAGTCTGCTATACCCAAGCAATTTTTACTGCTTGCCGGAATTCCTGTTTTAATGCATACTATGCGGGCTTTTCATCAAAGTAAATAATGTCCTCAACTAATTTTAGTTCTTCCTGCCGATTTCCATGCCTATTGGAAGCAGTTATGTATTGAATACAACTTTAATATTTCCCATCAGTTGGTTAGTGGCGGTGAAACCCGCTTTCATTCGGTTAAAAACGGACTTAACCTCATCCCTACAGAAATGGATACCATAGTAGCTGTACATGACGCTGTAAGGCCATTAACCGACGCGCAAATTATAGATCATTCCTATAGTTATGCAACTGAATACGGAAATGCGGTAACAGCCGTAAAAAGCCGTGATTCTGTAAGGCAGGTTAAAAACAATACTACAGCAAGCTTAATACGGGATGAGATATATTTGATACAAACACCCCAAACTTTTCAATCCGCACAGCTAAAAAAAGCTTATGAACAGCCTTACAATGCTAAGTTTACAGATGACGCCAGCGTGGTTGAAGAAATAGGAACAGCCATAAATTTAATAGAGGGAAGTTACCGGAATATTAAAATTACCTTTCCGGAAGATATAGCCATAGCAGAGCTTTTGCTTTTGCCCTCTCTGCCAGAAAAGATTTAGAGAGACTGATCAGGCGAACTATAATAAGTAATTTTACCGCTTTCTTTACCAATAGCACTCCATTCCTCCAAATCAAATTCAATTAAAACGGCAGCACACGTTTCCATTTCACGCATTTCACCTGTTAAATAATAAACCAGTTGACTGATACCCGGGTTATGCCCTACCAGGCCAATAAAATCATGCTGGCCGGGTAATTGATTAACCACTTTAACTAAAGTACCCTCACTGGCATCATAGATGCTTTTATCCGTGTGGGGTTGCCCCAGTGAGAGATGCTCTGCAAATATATCTGCAGTGGCTAATGTGCGTAATGCCGGGCTGGAGATAAGTAGCTGCGGAATTATGGCGTGTTCCCTTAAACGGGCAGCCATTAGTGCAGCATCCTGTGAGCCTTTATATTTTAATGGCCTTTCATAATCAGCCAAACCAGTTTGGTGTGTTGCTTTGGCATGCCGTATTAACAAGAGCTTTTTCATGATAAATAAATATTAAAAAAGATATCTAAACCAAGAGAAAATAAGCTGTTTTTAAGCCGGTTATTAAACAAATAGCATAGCTACCAGGCTTTTTATCATTGTACAGCTATTAAATAAACTTTAGTAAACTACTAACAACTGTTTCGGGGTTTATGTTATGCAAACATGCATAATCTTTACGAAAACATGGCTTATTACCGTAAACGGAACAAGGCCTGCATTCAATACTATCAGCAACGATATTATCTTCAGATTGTCCGTAACCTAAAAAACCGGCATAATGATGTGTTGCGCCCCAAACAGACACTACAGGCGTGCCGCGTAAGGATGCCAGGTGCATACCTGCAGAATCCATACTTAGCATTACATTAAGTTCATTTATAAGCACTAATTCCTGCCCCATTTTTAACTTTCTAACTGTTGAAGTTACATGACTGTATTTTGCTTCCCATTGTTTGCAAATTTCCTCATCCATTAATGTACCCCCAAAAAGGAAAACCTGCAAATTATAATTACCCAATAAACTGATCACCTCTTCCATTTTTTCTAATGGATAAATCTTCCCATTATACTGAGCAAATGGTGTAATACCGATCCATGGTTTGTTTTTTTCACCTGTAATGGCTATTATTTCAGGCGTTAAAGCGCCAGGTTCTTTAACCAACTGATAACTTAAATTAACCGGGAAGCTTAATTTTTTAAAAACATCAGCGTAACGATCAATAGTACGCTTTAAAGGTTTAAGCACCTTATTGGGGAAACGGGTTAATAATTTTTTCTCATCGCGGCCTTTATCAATATAGGCGCAAGGCCTCCCTGATAAGCGAAATAAGTTCCTTAATAATTTGGTGCGTAAATTATCATGCAGATCGGCTACGGCATGGTATACACCATTTTTTTTTAAATGAGTGTATAATTTAATGATCCCCTTAAAACCTTTATAATCTGTATTTAAATCAACTGCAAAATAATTTAACCGTGGGATACCGGAAAAGAAATCAGTAAATCCGGGGCGGGAAACAAATGTTACAGTTAACTCCGGATTTTGATCTAACAAAGCTTTAATAACTGGTACGGTCATGGCAACATCCCCCATAGACGAAAAACGCAGTACCAGTATATGCTTTGGGGTTGTCATTTACTTTTTATTGTACAAAACGGGGTTTAGCTCAGGGTCATTGTACATTTTCATTTGACGGTAAACCTTCATGTATTTATCCCCCTTTTCAATATCTTCCAATAATTCATCAACAGCTAATGAAAGATCTGATTGCTGCTGCAATAAAATAGCCAGTTTTTGTTTGTTCCTGTTTAGCTGTGCTTCTCCAACATTTTCCCTGATGGTTTCTTCATGCATATGATAGATCTTTAAGATCAAGATAGAAAGGCGATCAATAGCCCATGCAGGACTTTCGGAATTGAAGCGAGCAGATTCTTTAGGTTGAATGTCTTTATATTTATTAAAAAAATAATCGTCAATTACCTCTACAATATCGGTACGTTCCTGGTTTGATTTATCTATCCGCCGTTTCCAGTATAAAGCCTTAACAGGATCAATAGAAGGATTGCGCACCTCATCCTCCATATGCCATTGAGCAGTATCTATCCAGCATTTGGCATATAATGAATTTTCAATTGAACCCGGGGTAAAAGGATTTTCATAAGCTTTATTAATATCATTATATTGATGATAATCCTTAACAACTTGCTCAAATATTTGGTTGCACTGCTTACTAAACATGTTAATAGGTTAAAAATTCAAAGATACTATATTTACCCTGTGTGATGATAAACTTACCGGCCTTTAATCTTTTGTATGATAGAAGTTGAGGAATAGCCGTCTACAAAATCAATGGTTTTAACCTCGCCGCCGTTTGCTATCACTTCTTTTCCGCCTACAATGTTTTCAATAGCGTAGTCAGCTCCTTTTACTAAAATATCAGGCAATAAAGTGGAAATTAATTGCTGAGGAGTATCCTCTTCAAAAACAACAATGGCATCCACAAAAAACAAGGCCGCTAACAAAATAGCACGGCTGTTTTGGTCATTAACAGGCCTGCCCTCACCCTTTATCCGCTTTACAGAACTATCTGAATTTAAACCGATAATCAATTTATCGCCCAGCTCCGCCGCTTTTGCCATATAAGTGATATGCCCGATATGCAGCAGATCAAATACACCATTCGTAAAAACCACTTTGTTGCCTTCAGCCTTCCAACTGCTTAATTTAGCTTTTAACGATGAAAGATCATATATTTTGCTTAGCAGCGTTTGTTCTAAATTGCTTCTCATTTTAATTAATATAAGTCCTCTCTATGCAAAAAGGATAAGTGAGGCTTAAAACTGATCATCAATTGCTTTACAAAGAATATGGCCTATGAGTATATGCATTTCCTGTATGCGTGCTGTAATTGGCGAGGGTATAACTATATTTAAATCACATAACCCGTTCATTTTCCCCCCGTCTCTTCCGGAGAGCCCCAAAGTTTTACAATCAATATTTTTTGCCGCTACCAAAGCATTTAATATACTCTGGCTGTTACCACTGGTAGAAATTCCGATAAACAGATCCCCCGGTTGTGCCAGCGCTTCTAACTGGCGCGAAAATACATGTTCATAACCATAATCATTAGCAATGGATGTAATAGCAGACGTATCAGTAGTTAAAGCGATGCCCGGTAATGCTTTACGGTCTTTAACAAATCGCCCGCTTAATTCAGCAGCTATATGCTGGGCATCAGCAGCGCTGCCACCGTTGCCGGCCAGCAAAATTTTATGGCCATTATTTATAGTAGTCATCACCATTTCACAGGCAGCTTCAATATCCGCAGTAAGCGAGTTAATTACTTTTTGCAATACATTTTGATGATCAGAAAGTTCTTCACTTACCATTTTATCTATGTTTTTTTAAATCGAAAATAGGTTTAATCTCCTCTAAGGATAGTGCATTAAGGCATTTTTCTTTATAAAGCCCACCCTTACGGGCAACTAATATGCCATAATGCATATCTAAAAATCCTTCATTACGGTGCGCGTCGGGGTTAATTGACAGCCAAACGCCCTTTTCCAACGCATATTGGTGCCAGCGCCAATCCAGGTCAAGCCGTAGCGGATTAGCGTTAATTTCAATCACTACATTATTAGCAGCACAGGCGTCAATTACTTTTTTATAATCAATTGTATAACCATTTCGGCTTAGTAATAGCCTGCCGGTTGGGTGGCCAAGTATGGTAGTATATGGGTTTTCAATCGCTTTAATCAAACGGTCAGTAGCTTTCTTTTCATCCATTTTCAGGTTAGAATGTACAGAGGCCACAATAAAATCAAACCGCTTCAAAATTTCATCCGGATAGTCTAATGAACCATCGTTTAAAATATCCGACTCTATACCTTTAAATATATGAAACCCATTTAACTTTTTATTCAGATGGTCAATTTCTTCCTGTTGCTGCAACACCCGCTCAATACTTAAACCTTTGGCATAAAAAGCGCTTTTGCTATGGTCGCACATACCCAGGTATTCCAGTTTTAATTGATCCCGGCAATAAATAGCCATTTCTTCAATGGTATTCACCCCATCGCTCCAGGTGCTGTGGTTATGTAACGTACCTTTCAAGTCGTGGTAACTTATTAGCTGCGGCAATTCATGACGAACCGCTTTTTCAATAAAGGTAGTATCCTCACGCAACTCCGGCTGTATAAATTCCAAACCCGCTTTTAAATAAATGAGTTCTTCACTTTCCGGCTGATCAGGCATTTCTGTTATGCGGTCTGCAATGGCTTTTACATGTACTTCATTACCGGTTTGTAAAAACAGCGTTTTATAAAAACATCTTTTCTCTACACAAACCAGGTTAACAATAAGGCCATTTTCTGTTTCCCCTGTTATAGTGTTTTCCTTTAGTGTTGCATTTTTCACCAACTCCGACTCCAAAACTGCTTGAACCGCTATGTCCTCGTTCCGGCTGCCTATAATGACGACCAACTCATTAATGATCTCGCATTTCCTTCTAAACTCTCCTGCAAATTCTATAAATGCTCCCGGGAAGATATTTTTCAGTTGATCCATTAAAGCCATTGCTTCAGGCTCAGCTTGTACATATAAAAACTTACCATTGCTGGCCATTTTAAATTCAATGGCTTTGTGAATTTCTTCCTGGGTTTTTAAACCAAACCCTTTAGCTTCAATTAATCTATTCTCATTACAGGCATAATATAGTTCACCTAAATTCTCAATTCCCAGTCCACGCCATATTATTACCACTTTTTTGGCACCTATTCCCTTTATGCCCATCATTTCAACTACGCCTGCCGGTGTTGCTTCCAGCAATTCTTCCAGCTCGGCCATAGTGCCGGTTTGCACCAGTTCAATAATTTTAGCGGCAACACTTTTTCCTATGCCGTTAACTGTCCCTAATTCATCTAAAGTTTTACCCTCCACACGATAAGGTAGTTTATCTACATTAAAAGCGGCATTGGCTATAGATTTTATTTTAAAGGGATTAACCTCATGCAGTTCCATGAGTTGTGACAGCAAACGAAGTTTACGGGCTATTGGCTTATTTTCCATATTGGTTAAGCTGTAAAAATACAAAAGTGATGTATAATGGATGGCTTTTATAAAGAATTATTATCTTACAATCTTAAATTTTTATTTTTAAAGATGGAAAACGATCTTTTAATAACAACAGAGAAAGACTACCAGGAAATTATGATAGCCATTTTTGAACTAATGGAAAAAGGCGAAGATTATTTAACAACCGAAGAAGTTAAACAATTAAAACGCATGACTGCAGCAGCTGAAAAATATGAAAATGAATATCTTTAATCTGCTTCACCCATGAACAGGTAATGGCTTAATTAACCATCACATCATACAACATCCGGGCCTGAGGAATATGCATCATTTGGGTTAATCCTTTTATTTGTTCATAGTATTTAAAGTTGCCACCCAGTTCAGATTTTAAAATGCTGGTTTTTATTTGCGCGTTTATACCCAATCCAAATTTGTTGAAAATGCTTTTTTGTTCGGGAAAGGTTTCCAGTCTGTAATTTTTCAAATTGGCCTTTTTCGCAGCGCATTGAATGGCATCATCAATATTACCTAATCTATCCACCAAACCAATTTTTATTGCCTGCTCGCCTGTCCATACCCTGCCCTGCCCAATGGTATTAATATATGCCTGAGTTTTATGTCGTCCCGTTGCTACCGCTTTAGTAAAATCATCATAACCACGATTAACCTGGTTCTGTAAAATAAGCCTTTCATCGGGAGTTAACGGACGGCTTACATCACCTAAATCGGCATATTTACCGGTTTTAACACCATCAAAGGTAAGGCCCAGTTTATCATTAAATAGCTTTTGCAAATTAGGTACAACGGCAAAAATACCAATAGAACCGGTAATGGTATTGGGCTCCGCAATGATAGAATCAGCAGCACATGAAATATAATATCCGCCCGATGCAGCCACATCTCCCATTGATACGATAATTGGTTTTACTTGTTTGATCAGCATTACTTCGCGCCATATGACGTCTGATGCCAGTGAACTTCCTCCGGGTGAGTTTACGCGCAGCACTACAGCTTTTACTTTATTATCCAGCCTTACCTTACGCAATGCTTTTGAAATACTTTCAGACCCAATGCTGTTATCATCACCATCGCCGGCTAAAATTTCGCCCGAGGCATATACTATAGCAATGCGACCTTTTGATGGTCCTTTTTTATCTTCTCTGGTTTTAGTTGTCGTATGTGTGTACTCGCCTATCTCAACACTTTTAATATCTGCTTTGCTATCTCGCCCTGTACGTCTTCTAAGTTCGTCCAGTATCTCATCTTTATATTTTAAACCGTCAATCAGCTTGTACTTTAACGCGTCTTCCGGCTCTTTTACCCGCATTTCGTTAGCATAAGTAAATAAAGAATCCTTGCTTATTTTACGACTGTTGCTAATGCCGGTTAAAAAATGATCATATAATGAACCCAGGTACGAAGTAACTTGTAAACGGTTAGCATCGCTCATTTTGGTGAGTACAAGGGGCTCAACTGCGCTTTTATAGGTACCAACTTTTATAATTTGCGCTTCAATGCCCAACTTATCCATCACACCTTTAAAAAAGGTGACCTGCGAGCTAAAGCCTTTAAACTCAAAAATACCTTTCGGATTAATGTATATCCTGTCAGCTACTGATGCAAGGTAATAATAGCTCTGGCTGTAAACTTCAGAATAGGCTATAATAAATTTTCCTGATTTCTTAAAGTCGATCAAAGCATTACGTATCTCTTCTACAGTTGCCTGGCCTGCACTCATCGAACTTTCATCCAAAAATATGCCCTTGATGTTATCATCAGCTTTCGCTTTTTTAATGTTCGCCAGTATATCCTTAAGCCCTATTGATTTATCACCATCATTAAAAAAGTTAATACCCGCTAAAGGATTATTAGCTGTACGTTCAGTAATATTGTAGTTAATTGATATATGTAAAACTGAGTTTGGATCAACTTCTACAGTTTTGTCGCCACTTGCTACTGCTATTATGCCTGCTATTATAAATACAATAATTACAGACGTTAAAATTAATCCGACTATAGTAGCCAGGACAAATTTGAAAAATTGTTTCATTTAATATTATAAATATTTATATCTATGCAAACTTAATAAATACTCATGGTATATATTAATTTTTAGAGTTTCGTCTATAATATTTGTTACAACATGCATCAGGTATTTTTTTTATTGGGTAGCAATTTAGGCGATAGACAGCTTTTTTTACAACAAGCCATAGCGCATATTGAAAAAGATATTGCACCGGTAATTAAAAAATCAGCTATCTATGAAACTCAATCGTGGGGTAAAACAGATTCACCAGATTATTTAAACCAGGTTATACTGTTGCAAACTGAACTATCGCCACAAACCATTCTTAAAAACATATTGGATATTGAGCGTATTATTGGCAGGGTTAGGGAAGAGAAATGGGGCCCCCGTACTATTGATATTGACCTTTTATTTTATAATTCGGCTATTATAAATGAACCCGGATTGCAGGTTCCTCACCCCGAACTGCATAACCGCAAGTTTACTTTAGAGCCGCTTGCCGAAATTGCTCCTTTTTTTATTCATCCAATATTAAAAAAAACGATTTTGCAACTTAAAAATGAGCTTAATGACAGTTTGGTTGTAAAAAAGTTATAATTTTGAATTTACAAGCCGATATATGTCAGATTTATCCCAGAATCAGGATCTCGATCTATCCCTCTTAACTGAAATTGCCGATGGCAGTAATGAATTTATTGTAGAATCAATTGAGATGTTTTTGCAACAAACGCCTGAGTTATTACAATTAATCAGTAACAGTATAGCTCTAAAAGATTGGGAAACAACCGGGTCGGCAGCACATAAATTAAAACCGAACTTAGGTTTTTTTGGCATGCTGAATACACAGCCATTAATCCAGGACATAGAATCAAGCTGTAGGGCCGGAGCAAAAAATCCCCAGGAAATTTCAGCAAAATTTAACCAGGCCAAAATAGCGATTGAAGCTAATATGGTTACACTGGCTAAATTAAAAACAGAGTTGGGAAAATAGCTTTAAAGTTGTTCTATTTTAAAGCTATAGCTTTCCATAATTAGATTGGCGAGCAAACTTTTGCAGGCCTGCTCAACTTTGGCATGTGCAGTCTCGGCGCTTTCAGCTTCAATTTCCAATGAAATATGTTTGCCTATACGCACATGCTGAATTTCGGCTAAGCCAAGGTTTTTCATGCTTCCTGTAACCGCTTTTCCTTGCGGATCAAGTATTTCTTTTTTGGGCATTACATCTATTTCAGCCTGGAACTTCATCATGTACGATTTTAAATTGAATTATAGATAAGGCGATATAGATAAATATGATCACCGGTACGGCGGCAAATTTAAAAAATAGTATCAATATTGCCGAAAACAGCAGCAGTAAATAGCGATAAATATTTTTATTAAAATCGCGGTTTTTAAATTTAAGGGACATTAGGGGTAGTTCTGCCACTAATAATGAACACATAACCAGCACAAATACTGATAAACCATAAGGATTTAGCACATATCGTGATAATTGCGGGTATTGTTCTATAACCAGCGGGAATGAAGCGATCATAATAGCATTTGCCGGTGTAGGTAAACCAATAAATATTTCAGCCTGCCTGGTATCGGTATTGAATTTGGCTAATCGTAATGCCGAAAACACAGGGATTAAAAAAACGATGAAATTTAAATAGCTGCTTATCTTATCAATTTGCGGAGCCCGTAAAAATAATTCATATAAAATTACTGAGGGCAAAACACCAAAGCTAACCATATCGGCTAATGAATCAAGATCCTTACCTATACCAGAAAATGATTGTAATACGCGGGAGGCAAAGCCATCAAAAAAATCAAAAATAGCTGCTAAAAACAAGGCATAAGCCGCTGCTACTAAATTATGTTGGAAAGCAAAAACGATTCCGACACAGCCGCTGAATAAATTAGCACAGGTAATAGCATTGGGGAGATGTTTCTTCACTCGCTTCTTCATTTTGGGATGAAGGTATAGGTATTAAGTTAAATTGTCAACAATGAAAGTTGATTAGGTTGATTAAGTGAGTAGTTGATTAGGTTGATCGAAATCTAACTCAATCAACCACTCACTTAATTAACCAATAACTAAATTAAGAATTCATTGATACTAAAAATTCTTCATTGGTTTTTGTACCTCTGATCTGGCTTTGTAAAAACTCCATAGCTTCCTGCGAATTCATATCAGCTAAGTGATTACGTAATATCCATATGCGCTGCAGGGCATCACGATCAAGCAGCAAGTCGTCACGACGGGTACTTGAAGCGGTGATATCAATAGCAGGGAATATACGTTTGTTGGATAACTTACGGTCCAACTGAAGCTCCATGTTACCAGTACCTTTAAATTCTTCAAAAATAACTTCGTCCATTTTTGAACCGGTTTCTGTTAACGCGGTAGCTATGATGGTTAATGATCCGCCGTCTTCAATATTACGTGCCGCACCAAAAAACCGTTTTGGTTTGTGCAACGCGTTAGCATCAACACCACCTGATAATATTTTACCTGATGCGGGAGCTACTGTATTATAAGCCCTGGCTAAACGGGTTATAGAGTCTAATAATATAACTACATCATGCCCGCATTCAACCATACGTTTAGCTTTTTCTAAAACAATATTCGCAATTTTTACGTGGCGTTCTGCAGGTTCATCAAAGGTTGATGATACCACTTCGGCGCGTACGCTGCGGGCCATATCCGTTACCTCTTCAGGCCGTTCATCAATTAAAAGGATGATAAGGTATACTTCCGGATGATTTTTAGCTATGGCGTTGGCTACATCCTTTAACAGCATGGTTTTACCTGTTTTAGGCTGTGCTACAATTAACCCGCGCTGTCCTTTACCTATAGGCGAAAACAGGTCCATAATACGGGTTGAATAATTTCCGGCATCAGTAAATAAGCTTAATTTTTCTGATGGGAAAAGTGGTGTAAGGTGATCAAATGGCACCCGGTCACGTACTTCAGCAGGTATACGGCCATTAATGGCTTCAACACGTACCAGCGGGAAATATTTTTCACCTTCTTTTGGCGGCCGGATACTTCCGCGTACGGTATCACCGGTTTTAAGGCCAAACAATTTTATTTGTGATTGTGATACATAAATATCATCTGGAGAAGTCAGGTAATTATAGTCTGATGAGCGCAAAAAACCATATCCGTCGGGCATAATCTCTAATACGCCTTCGTTTACAATAACATTATCAAAATCCAGGTTAATAGCAGGTTCCTGGCTTTTTTGCTGGCTGTTATTTTGGTTATTAACACGGCGTTCAAATTTTTGAGGCCGTACAGGGGCTACAGGGCTATCTTCTGTTTTTTCAGTAACCTCTCCGTCCTGTTGTTCAATAACCGCAGGGGCCTCTGTCATATTTATTTCCGGTTCCTGTATTTGCGGTTCGTCATCCTGCAAATCAAACAGGTTTGTATCATCTAAAGCAACTTCTACACGAGGGGTATTACTGGATTTTACAGTGCGTATTCTTTTACGTACTTTATCAACGTTTGCATCCGCGGCTGCATTATTTTCGGTATAATTACTTTCTACAGTATTTTGCTGAGCCCGGGCGGCTTCAATTAATTGCCGCTGTTCCATAATATTGGTAATCAGCTGGGGTTTTCTAAGTTCGTCAGCCTCAGTAATACCTAAACTTTTGGCAATTTGGCGCAACTCAGAAACGAGTTTGTCGTTCAATTCGATTGTATCAGACATGATATGAATTATAATTCAAAAAAGATTTTTATTAGAGTAATTGTTGTTATAAATACAAAATATGTAGTTATACATGAAGATATTTTATTTGAAAGAAATTATTTGCGGCTTGTTCTGCAACATCTAAACCAAGTAACTGAATGATAAATAACAAGGAATTTAAATTGTTTCTTTAGCGCAAGAAAAATTCTATGGAAAACGATGCAATTTTACTCAAATAATTTAAAAAATCAAAACTTTAAAAAAAATATCTTTTCTATCCTAACACTTAAACTAATTTTTAGTTTTTTTGAACTAATAAAATTTAAATAACCTTCATGATTTCACGCCAGCAGTTAATAGATCAGATCAAACAAAAAAAATCCTTTTTATGTGTTGGGTTAGATACTGATATTGAAAAAATTCCCGATTTTTTGAAGGCTTACCCCGACCCTGTTTTTGAATTTAACAAACGTATTATTGACGCTACGCATGATTTATGTGTTTCCTATAAACCCAATGCCGCGTTTTATGAGAGCCGGGGCGTAAACGGTTTACAAAGTTTAATAGCTACCTGGAAATATCTGCCTAAAAATTGCCTGAATATTATTGATGCTAAACGTGGCGATATCGGCAACACCTCTGATAAATATGCCAGGGCATTTTTTGATGAAAGCGCTTCGGGGATGAGCTTTGATGCCATAACCATAACACCGTATATGGGTAGTGATAGCGTAACACCCTATTTAGCTTATGATGGCAAATGGGTAATATTGCTTGCGCTTACCTCATCAACAGGTAGTAAAGATTTTCAATACTTAACAACCGATCAGGGTTTTTTATACGAAGCTGTTATAAAAAAAGCAAATACATGGGCTAATGCCGATCGTATAATGTATGTAGTTGGCGCTACTAAAAGTACCGAGTTTACCAATATCCGCAAATATGCGCCTGATAATTTTTTATTAGTTCCGGGTGTTGGCGCACAGGGCGGAAACCTGGAAGAAGTATGCCGCTATGGTATGAATGCAGATTGCGGCTTAATTGTAAACGCCTCGCGTTCCATTATCTATGCAAGCAGCGGTGAAGATTTTGCAGATGCCGCACGTGCGGAAGCACAAAATATACAACAGCAAATGCAGATAGAACTGGAAAAAGCTGAAATTATTTAGTCCTAAGCCGGAAACTCCAATAAGTCCTGCGGTAAGTTTTATAGATAATAGTCCTGTAACTGTACAATAAATAGCCGGCGTAAGAGAAAAAAAGCTTTTCCATCTTACGCCAGTATCCTTCCTATTGCTTTAATTAATAGTATAAGCATGATATTGTCTTAAATCCCCCCCAAGGTTGACTTTTACAGCGACCTTTAAATTAATAAGCATCTCCTATCTTCGTTTAATTAGTTAATAAAATAAATTTTAAAAAATAATTGTGCAACCGAATGGTTTCCTATATATTTGTAACCAAAAGGTTTCACATTATATGAGAAGAGATACATTTCAGGCGATAGCCGACCCGACAAGACGTGATATCCTGAACAGGTTGGCCCATCAATCGCTTAACGTAAATTCGGTAGCAGAAAACTTTGATGTGAGCCGGGCAGCCATCTATAAGCACCTTAAAATATTAACTGAGTGCGGGTTGGTGGTAATTAAACAACGGGGACGTGAGCGGTATTGCGAAGCTAAATTGGAAAAACTGAGCGAAGTATCTGACTGGGTAGAACAATATCGTAAAGTATGGACTCAAAAATTGGATAATCTGGAAGATTATCTGAAGGAATTACAAGCAAAAAACATACAACATGGCAAACAAAAATGAATTAGTTAATGACACTGCCGACCGCGAGATCATTACCACCAGGTTGCTTAATGCACCAAGGGAATTGGTATTTGAAGCGTTTACAAAACCTGAACATGTAGCCAAATGGTGGGGACCAGACGGATTTGCTACTACTACACATGAAATGGATGTTAAACCTGGCGGTGTATGGCGCTTTATGATGCGCGGTCCTGATGGTACTGATTATCCTAATAAGATTGTGTATATAGAGGTTGTAAAACCCGAGCGTTTGGTATATAAACATACTGGCGATGATGACAACGAAGATGAATACTTTCAGGTAGTGGTAACATTTGAGGCACAGGGCGACAAAACAAATTTAACCATGCGTGCCATATTTAAAACAGCAGCAGAGCTGGAAAGAGTGGTGAAAGAGCATGGTGCCATTGAAGGTGCAATCCAAACCATTAATCACCTGGAGACCTATTTAATTTCCATGCCGGTTGGTTAAACATTTGAGCAATTGGATGAATATCTTTCAAAGACCTGAATTACATAAAACTGAATTATATAAAACTAAATATCAACCTTAAATCACCTTAAAATGAAAATTGCAGCAATTATTATCCGTACCCTAATGGGACTTATGTTTTTGTTCTCATCAGTTGTAGTATTATTTAAACTGGTTCCTCAACCTGTACTAACAGGTAACGTTAAAGTTTTTATGGAGGGCGTTAATGCTTCCGTTTACCTGATGACATTAATTAAAGTAACCGAGTTAGTATGCTCTATTGCACTTATTTTGGGGCGTTTTGTTCCATTAGCTGCAGTAGTGTTATTCCCAATTATTGTAAACATTGTATGCTTCCACGCTTTTCTTGAGCCTGAAGGATTGCCCATAGTTATAGCTTTATTACTGGGAGACCTGTTCCTGGCTTATTATTACCGCGATAACTATAAAGGATTGTTAGCAGCAAAATAAATAAATTTATTTACGTTATGATCGAAGTATTTAAAACCAATGTACGAGCGCGCAGCCATGCAAAGATGCTGGTTAGTCAGATTCACAAAGCTTTCAATGGTTATGAAGCAAATTTTGATTTGGATGATTGTGATAATATCCTGCGTATTAAATGTGAAACAGGAATGGTACAATCACCCGTATTAATTGCTCTTTTAAAAGATTTTGGTTTTCATGCCGAGGTTTTGGATGATAAATGCTTTTCGATTAAGTAATATATTATTTGTAAATTACTTCAAAATCAGAAGCTTATATTTGATCTTTTAATATCGATGAATTCAAACAAAAGGATCCGCGCCATCATTACCGGCAGTACTGGTATGGTTGGTGAAGGCGTTATGCATGAATGCCTTTTACACCCGGATGTTGAAGCCGTTTTGGTGATCAACCGCAAACCTTGCGGAGTTGTACATCCAAAACTGAAAGAGATCATCCATAATGATTTTTTTGATTTATCGGCAATTGAAGATCAGCTCTCCGGTTATAACGCGTGCTATTTTTGCTTAGGTGTTACGTCAATAGGAAAGAAAAAGCCTGAATATTATAAACTGACTTATACACTAACCCTTCATGTAGCTCAAACATTGGTGAAGTACAATCCGGACATGACATTTTGCTATGTTTCAGGCGCAGGAACAGACAGTACCAAAAAAGGCCGCTCTATGTGGGCCCGTGTAAAAGGCAAAACCGAAAACGATTTAATGAAGCTGCCCTTTAAACAAGTTTTTGCATTCCGGCCGGGTTATATCCATCCAACTAAGGGATTAAAGCATGCACATCCATTTTATAAATATATAAGCTGGCTGTATCCCTTTTTAAAATTAGTGCTGCCTGGCGGTGTTTGTACATTAAAAGAATTGGGCCTTGCTATGATAAATATTACCAGGCTGGGTTACCAAAAGAAAATAATAGATCCGAAAGACATCGTAGCATTGTCAAAGTCTTAATCCTAAGTCAAATAATTTGAGCGACTTAGGATTAAGAACTTTGGCTTAATACTACTCACTTAGTCAACCCATTCATCTTCAACCATACTTCCGCATATTTTGGCCATGCTTCTGCGGCAGGGTTACCGGGCCGCATGCCATAACCATGGCCACCTTTAGGCACTAAATGCATTTCTACCGGAACTTTAGCCGCTCTTAAAGCGTCGGCATATATCAATGAGCTTTTGCCGCTGGCATCATCTGCCGCCTGAAAAACAAAACTAACAGGCGTGTTATTATCCATTTTACTGAGTTCGGGTGTTAAGCTTTTACCTGGCCCCATGTCCAGGTAACCCGGGTAAATGATCATGGCAAAGGCCGGCCTGCAGGATAAATTATCCACATTGTCAGTTACCGGATAGGTCTTAACATCATATTCGGTACTTAGCTTTGCGCAGAGGTCTGCACCTGCAGAAAAACCGATCACGCCCAATTTATCAGGGTCAATTTTCCATTTAGCAGCATCGCTCCTGATAATCCGCATGGCACGCTGTATATCCTGCAAGGCGCCGTAACGTTTTTCGGGCACCCGGTATTGCAGTACAAAAGCAGTAAATCCTAATTTATTAAACCACTCCGCCACTTCTGAGCCTTCTTTATTCATAGCCAAACTTAAATAAGCTCCTCCCGGACAAATAATTACTGCCGATCCATTATTTAAAGATTTTTGCGGCTCATAAACTAACATAGCAGGGTTGGTAACATTAGTCATCCGGGTTACATTTCCTGATTGATTGTCAGACAAAACAGGGTCATGTTTAGGCTCCTTTTCTCCGGGCACACTGCCGGGCCATAAGTAGAGTTTTTGCTGTGCAAATGCACTTAATGCAAATAAAGAAAATAAGGATACGAGAATGGTTAATTTCATATTATTATAGATTAGTTTCTGAATATTGAGTTTAGGCTGATTCATGTTAAAAATTAACTACCGACCAATACGCTTTTTTACGTTGCAGGTTCTCATCAAACAATAAAGGATAAGCCTTTCTTACTACCCGGCTTGCCCCTGCTCCTGCTGCCGCGCCACCGGCTAATCCTCCTCCCCTGTTGTCCAGCCAGCTATAGCGGTCAGAAACATTCCAGAAGGTAACACCGGTAATTGATTTCTTATATTCCCTGAAAATATCAAATGCCATTTTGTATTGTGCAATTTGTTTTGCTTCAAGTTCAGGCGTATAACCCGGATCAGGTGCCGGTGTTGCAGGTACTGGTACTGTTCCCGGTGCGGGCCTTGGTTGCGGTAAACGTATGGTGATATCCAGTTCGGTAAATTGTACTTTTAATCCAAGTGAGGTAACCTCATCCAAAGCTTTGCGTAATAACTCAGGTGTTGGGTCATTCAATTTCCAATGGGCCTGCATACCTACGCCATCAATCGGTACATGATTATCAATCAATTTTTTTAACAACTTATATATCTTCTCCCTCTTTACCGGATGTTCGTTGTTATATTCATTATAAAATAATTTAGCATTTGGGTCGGCCTCATGGGCATATCTAAAAGCCGCAGTTATAAAATCATCACCGCAGATGTTATACCAATTACTTTTACGGTAAACCTGGGTACTGTCATTGCTATCATCAACCGCTTCATTCACTACATCCCAGGCATAAATTTTCCCTTTATAACGTTTTACAACCGTAAAAATATGCTCTTTCAACCGTTGTAATAATAACTCTTTAGTAACTTGTTTACCATCAGGACCAGTAAACATCCAGGCCGCTTCCTGATTATGCCAGCATAGGTTATGTCCGCGTATCCTGATATGATGGCTAACTGCGAAATCAACAATAGCATCCGCATTTTTCCAATTGTATACATTTTCTGATGGGTGGATGGGTCCCATCTTCATATCATTCTC
>JAQBOY010000079.1 GCA_028287805.1 Mucilaginibacter sp. | reverse complement strand
TTCATTGTCACGGCTTTCACCGTCATACAGCCAGCGTTTGTTGCTGAAAGTAAATTCAAGCTTATTGCGGTAATACCTGTCGGCAGGCGAAGCTATGATGGGCAGTATCCCCAATACGTCTATTTTAGCCAGCCGGCTTAAAGCGTCGGCTACTGATTTTTGTTTAAACTTTAACTGGGCCTCATACGTCATATGCTGCCATTTACAGCCCCCGCAAGTGCCAAAATGCTCACAGAATGCCTCTACCCGGTATTCAGAAGGTTGCTTTAGCGCTATTATTTTAGCCTCTCCAAAGTTTTTTTTGCTGCGGTAAACCTGCACATCAGCCACATCACCCGGCACGGCTTTTTCCACAAATAACACAAAATCATCCGCCTTGCCTACGCCTTTACCTTCTTCGGCAATATCAATTATAGTAACGTTTTCAAAAAGTTGGTTCCTGCCTTTACTCATCGGGGCAAAGGTACAAGAATCCTACAATCCTTTAATCTTATAAATTATAGGTTCCAATAAAATTAATGTATTCCATTAAATAACCGGCTCCACCGTATTTTACCTAAGAATGATCCGTTATCATCCCAGCTCATCCATATAAACAGCGCTTTACCTACAATATGATCTTCTGGTACAAAACCCCAAAAGCGGGAATCAAGCGAATCATGGCGATTATCACCCATCATCCAATAATAATTCATTTTAAAGGTATAGGTATCGGTTTTTTTACCGTTGATTATGATATCATTGCCAATTTGCTGTAGCTTATTCCCTTCATAAACTGTAATAGTCCGCCGGTAAATAGGTAGAGTAAGGCTATCTAATTTTACGGTCCAACCCTTTTTTGGAATGATAAGCGGGCCATAATTATCTACGTTCCAATCATAATGATGATCTTTAGGGTAACGTATATCGTTAGGGAAAACTGAAGGATCCATCATGCCCCTGGTTGCTATATTAGGGGTAACAGCTTTAACATTTGAAAAGCTTTTTAAAGAATTGGCGGCTTCTTTTGTCATAGTAGGAGCTGCGGCACCTTCATAATTAGATATATGCAGATCTTGTAAAATCTGCGGATTAAGATCTACACCGGTTGTAGTAACTGTATAATCTGTTTGTTCTCCGGGAGGATTAGGTGCTGCTTTACCATTTACATATACCTGTGCATTCACTAGGCTAAGTGTGTCTCCCGGTGCACCCTGGCAGCGTTTTATATAGTTCTCCCGCTTATCAACGGGTCGAAAGAATGGAGAATCGGCTTCCATCGGATAATTAAATACTACCACATCGCCTTTCTTAACTTCACTCAATCCCGGCAAACGGTGATAGGATAATTCAAGTCCGTCCCAATAAGCCTTAGTACCAATAAGGGGCATAGTATGATGCGCAAATGGAAATGCGATAGGTGTCATAGGTATGCGGGGGCCATAATTCAATTTACTTACAAACAAAAAATCACCAACAAGCAGTGATCTTTCCATAGAAGGGGTAGGTATGGTATAAGCCTCAATAAAAAAGGTGCGTATCAGTGTGGCGGCAATTACAGCAAAAATAATGGCATCAGCCCATTCACGGGTTGGTGACTTCTTCTTTTTAATACCGTTATTTTTTCTCCAAAATTTCCAGTTCATTTTTTTATATTGTGATAAATGTTATGCTAAATTAAACATGTCGCTAACAGTAAAGAATCCTTTTTTACCAGGTATCCATTCTGCAGCTAATACAGCGCCCAGGGCAAATCCATTACGGTTATGAGCGGTGTGTTTAAACTCGATCGTGTCTACTTCTGAATCATAAATTACCGTATGTGTTCCCGGAACGCTGTCAATACGATGTGATTCTATCAGTAACTGATCTTCCCTAAGGTTGTCCTCCATATTCCCATCATTTTCTGCCAGTATATTCACCCATTCCTTTTTTGAATCCAGGTTTTCAATTATACCTTCGGCAATGGTAATGCCGGTCCCGCTTGGGGAATCTAATTTTTGCATATGATGAATTTCTTCCACCTGCACATCATAGTAGGGATGATTATTCATCAGCTTTGCCAATATCCGGTTAATATGGAAAAAAATATTTACACCAATGCTAAAATTAGACGCATAAAGAAAGCTGCCGTTATTTTCTTCACATTGTTGTTTTACCATAGGCAATTGATCGTACCAGCCGGTTGTTCCAACCACAACAGGAATGCCCGCTTTAAAGCAAAGGCCAATATTATTCAAAACGGTTGCGGGTGTACTAAATTCAATAGCTACATCTGCCTTTTGCAGGTTTTCTACAGTTAATTCATGCAGATTATTAAAATCAATTTTTAATACGATCTCGTGTTTACGGTCAGTGGCGATCTTTTCGATGATCTTGCCCATTTTACCATAACCTAATAATGCAATTTTCATTGTTATGTTACTCTTTTTTTTTCTAATAGGGAATCCTGCTTATAAAAAGCATAAAGATTTATCTGAGGGTAAAGGTAAGTTTTAAACCCGGAATATAGGAACCATTTAAATTTCCGGCATAAACAGGCTGATTAAGCACCTGTGGAGTAACCTTAAATGACAGGTCGGTATCCATTGTATAAGAATGCTTAAACTTTGCATCAATATACGCGTCGATCATTTGTATCCCCCAAAAAGCAACAAAACCAAAAATTCCCAGTTCTTCATTACGCTTATATCCGGCAACAGCGTCATTTATCGCTGTTGCTGAATACCCATACGCTTGATATTGGTTATAAAGATCGTATTCGCTGGCTCCCGGCGCAGGCTTTCTTCCATACTGATAGTCTTTCGCTATTTTTAAATTTATCGAGTAGTTTCGTTGATTAAATATATAAACCGAAGTCATAAGGCCCAATGCGGTATAAATAAGCGGCACTTTCCATATCTGGTGGTTGTATACCTGCCCCCAGCCGGGAATCATTAAGGAATGCATCACGGCCCTATGCGGACTATGGTTGCTATCCGGATGCCACGTTTTCTGTTTTAATTTAGGAACAATGGGGTTGGCCTTTACAGAATCGCGTTTGGATTGTAACTCTGGGTTGGTTTTGCTTTTTTTGTTAAGCGTGTCTAATTGCTGTGCTTTTGCAGTACAAGCAAATACGATAACGAAGCAAATAATTAAAAAAAATTTATACATTTTACCAATCCAGCATCTCAAGTATGCGGCCAAGATCATCTTCTGATAAAAATGGAATCTCAATGGTGCCATTTCCCTGATTGCTTATTTTAAGTTTAACCCTTGTACTAAACTTTGATGCAAGGTCGTCCTGTATCTTTTGCAATTGAAATGATATCGGCTCTGGCTGCTTCCCTTCTTTTTTTATCCCATCCTTTTGTTCATTCCGAACCATCTCTTCTACCTTACGAACGGATAAACCCTGCTGAATGATCTGCTTATGTATATATAATTGTTTGCCGGGGTCATTAACAGATATTAAGGCTTTGGCATGACCCATGCTGATCTGTCCGTCGCGGATAGATGCCTGTATAACAGGCGGCAGTTTTAATAAACGCAGATAATTGGTTACTGTTGAACGGTTTTTACTTACACGGTCACCCAGCTCTTCCTGCTTCAAGTCACATTCCTCTATCATTCGCTGAAAGCTAAGGGCCACCTCAATGGCATTCAGGTTTTCACGCTGAATATTTTCGATCAATGCCATTTCAAGCATTTGCTGATCGTTAGCCGTACGTATATAAGCAGGCACATGCGTTAATCCGGCCAGCTTTGAAGCCCGTAAACGACGCTCTCCCGAGATCAGCTGATAGCTATGCGCATTAATCCGTCTTACCGTAATAGGCTGAATAAGCCCTTGTAATTTTATCGATTGCGCTAACTCTGCTAAGGCATCTTCATCAAAATTGGTACGCGGCTGAAAAGGGTTAACTTCAATTTCGGCTAACTTAATCTCATTTACAGATCCCAGGCTATTAACTTCCGGTGATGACGCAACTGATCTGTTATTATTATTGGGAAGTACCTTTTCTGAGTCATTTAACAGGGCGCTCAATCCCTTACCCAACGCTTTTCTCTTTTCTGTACTCATGTATTACGCTATTGCCGTGGTTGCTGTTAGTTCATCTTTAATCAGGCCGTTTTTACTAAGAATTTCACGGGCAAGGTTAAGATAATTGATAGCGCCTTTGCAGGTTGCATCATGCATAATTACAGATACACCAAAACTAGGGGCCTCGCTTAAACGGGTGTTCCGCTGAATAATTGTATCAAAAACCATTTCCTCAAAATGTGTTCTTACCTCTTCAACCACCTGGTTTGACAGACGCAGCCTTACATCATACATGGTTAGTAAAATACCTTCTACTTCAAGCTGGGTGTTCAACCTGTTCTGTACAATTTTAATCGTATTTAAAAGCTTGCCCAATCCTTCTAACGCAAAATACTCACACTGAACCGGAATAATCACCGAATCGGCCGCGGTTAACGCGTTTATAGTAATAAGACCCAATGAAGGTGAACAGTCAATAATAATAAAATCATATTCAGCACGAACACTCTCCAGCACTGCCTTCATTTTATATTCGCGCTCCTCCAGATTGATCATCTCTATCTCGGCACCCACCAGGTCAATATGAGCGGGTAAAAGGTCAAGATTAGGTGTATCTGTTTTAATAATGGCCGTATGGGGGTCAATATTATTAATGATACATTCGTAAATACTGTTTTGTATGTTACGCGGATCAAATCCGATACCCGATGTAGTGTTGGCCTGTGGATCGGCATCAACTAACAATGTTTTAAACTCTAATACGGCTAAACTTGCAGCCAGGTTTATGGATGATGTAGTTTTACCTACGCCACCTTTCTGGTTGGCTAAAGCAATTATTTTACTCATTCTATGGATATAAAATTTATAACAGTGTTTATAATAACGAAAAATAGAAATAGAAATTTCTACCTTCGAAAAGTTTTTACCGGGTGCTAAGATACGGATTTAAACAACTTAGAAATCCACAGGTTATATCAACTTACAAACAAAATAATGTTAATTTGTTGAAGGATTGAATTATTTAATACCCTTAATTCTTTTAATCCTACCTTCAATAATTCGAATAACTCAATAATTAAAACCAATGGTTACAATAATTTCAGGCACTAACCGTCCCGGAAGCTCAACATTTAAGCTGGCAAAATATTATCAAAAAAAATTAACCGAAATGGGTGTACAGGCAGAGTTGTTTTCATTAACTCAATTACCGGGTAATTTGATCGAGAGCGACCTTTACGGTAAAAGAAGCGCTGATTTTCAACCTTTACAGGATGTGATTACCCATACAGATAAGTTTTTGTTTGTAATACCGGAGTACAACGGCAGCATTCCCGGTGTTTTAAAAACCTTTATTGATGCCTGTAGTTTTCCTGAAAGCTTTTATGAGAAAAAAGCCGCATTGGTTGGCCTGTCATCCGGCAAATACGGTAACATCCGCGGCATTGATCATTTTACAGGTATATGCCATTATTTGCATTTGCATGTCATGCCTTTAAAAATTCATATCCCCAATATTAAAAATGAGCTAAATGCCGATGGCGATCTTTTTCAAGCAGATACCCTTAAGTTTACCACTGAGCAGATGGAGAAATTTATTGCCTTTTAGTTGGGTTGTAAACCTTTAACCCTTTAATGACTGCCGCCATTAATCAGCCTCGCCATTAAGAATGCCGCACCTGCAGCCAATACACCAATGATGAGGACTTTTAATGCACCCGTTATTGCCGGTTGACCGGTTACTTTGCTTTTAAAGTAGCCAAAAATAAACAGGCATATCATTGTAATACCGCAGGAGTAATACAACCCGTTAATTGAATTGGTAGTAAAAAAATAAGGCGATAAGGGTATAATACCCCCTACAATATAAGATATCCCAATAGTTATGGCACTTTGGGTGGCCCGGTTAGCCTGGGGTTTTTCCAATCCCAGCTCATAACGCATCATAAAATCAACCCACCTGTCTGTATCCTTTGCCATTTCGTCTGCAACTTGAATTTGTAAGGCTTCTGATAATCCAAAGTCGGCAAATACTTCCATTACTTCTGCCTTTTCCTCTTCGGGAACACGTTCCACTTCATCGTATTCACGTTTTAACTCGGCAGCATAATGATCAGCCTCTGTACGTCCTGCTAAAAATCCACCCAATCCCATGGCAATTGAGCCAGCTACAATTTCGGCAATACCGGCAGTTATAATAATAGTTGATGTATTTACAGCACCGCTTAACCCTGCTGCAAGCGCAAAAGGAACGGTTAACCCGTCAGACATGCCAATAACAATATCACGTATAGTATCAGAGCTTTTTAAATGGTTTTCAGGATGCATTTTTAAATGTACAGGGATAAACCGTATTATTTTCAGATTAAAAGTAATTTATCATTAGTCTGAATAATCTGAAAAAGAAAAGTGCTAATTATAGCAAGTGATTTGATTTATTTGAATAACAAATTAAAAGCTGCTCTTTCCCATCCATGATTGCAGTAAAATAACAGCGGAGATTGTATCTACTAATTCCTTATTCTGCCTTCCTTTTTTATTCATGCCACTTTGCGCAATAACAGCCGATGCCATTTTAGAGGTAAAGCGTTCATCTAACATTTCAACTGGAATATCCGGAAAGGTTTTTTTAAGCAGGTTAACAAAACCTTTAACATGTATGGCAGATTGAGAGGGTGTATTGTCCATCTGTTTAGGCTCTCCTACTATAAAACGCGCTATCTGTTCTGTTTGCTGGTACTTTTTTAAATAGTCAATAATTTGATTGGGATGTATAGTAGCTAATCCTGTAGCGATGATCTGCAAGGGGTCAGTAACGGCAATGCCTATTCGCTTGGTGCCGTAATCGAATGCCATTATTCTCATTAAGTATGGGAGATAGGAAATGTGAAACAGGAACTTTTCATTAAACAAAGATAGTGTTATTGCCTGTTTTAAATTCCATCCAACAATAATGCATAACCTGTTGATAACTAATGATAATTCGGGCCGCTTTTTTTACGAAAAAAACTTGTCGCAGATCTCCTTTCTAAAATCTCAAATCTAATGCTTATTTTGCACAATGCAGTTTAAGCAAATAATAGGACAAGCGGCTATTAAGCAACGTTTGATCAACACCGTTACAGAAAATCGTGTTAGTCATGCCCAATTGTTTTTAGGCCCCGAAGGATCGGGCAGCCTTGCGTTGGCTGTTGCTTATGCGCAATTTTTATCATGCGAGGATAAACAGGCAGATGATTCCTGCGGTATTTGTTCTTCCTGCCGCAAATATCAAAAGCTGATGCACCCGGATCTGCATTTCTCGTATCCGTTTTTTGCTAAACATAAAGACGATACGGCCATTACTTTTATCGATCAGTGGCGCGAAGCTTTTTTAAGTAATCCCTATCTTACCCTTGATATTTGGCGGAGTTACCTGGATGCTGAAAATAAACAGGCCAACATTAATATTGCGGAGTGTCACCAGATCATAAAAAAACTAAGCTTTAAGCCTTTTGAATCCGCTTATAAGATTATGATTCTTTGGTTGCCAGAATACTTGGATAAAGAGGGCAATGCATTGCTAAAAATTATTGAAGAGCCGCAGCCCAATACTTTATTTTTATTAGTGGCGCAAAATCAGGATCAGATTTTAAATACCATACTCTCACGTACACAACTGGTAAAAATACCTGCATTAACATACGAAGAAATAAAAGATCATCTGATTAATCAACACAATCAAACCCAACATGCAGCAGCCGAAATTGCCTACTTAAGCAATGGCAATTTAACTGAAGCACTGGCGATGTTAGGGCAGGACAACAAAAGCTATCATACGCTTTTTATTCAATGGCTGCGGCTTTGCTTTTCTAATAAAGGGATTGAAATAATTGGGTTTGTAGAGCAAATAGCCAAGATGGGCCGCGAAAACCAAAAGAATTTTTTACGTTACGGCATTAGTTTTATGCGCGAGTGCTGTTTGCTTATGGCCGGGGCAGGAAATTTGGTACACCTGCCGGCAACCGAACTGGAAACAGCTCAAAAAATGACAAGTGTGATGAATGTTTCCATGGCACAAGCCGTTAGCGCGGAGTTGGAAAAAGCTCATTATCATGTGGAAAGAAATGCTAACCCTAAAATTTTATTTTTAGATGTATCTTTGCTAATTATATCTTTTTTAAAAAACAAATCAATCCCGCAAGGGAGTCATTATATATAAAATTAATATGGGATGTGGAAGTTGCTCAACGGGGGGCGGATGCTCGCCCGCTGGCTGCAAAAGTAACGGCTCTTGCCTTACTAATGGCTGCAGTAAATTAGATGTTTACGATTGGCTGTCTCATATGGACATGCCAACAAACTATAAGCCTTTTTCAATAGTCGAAATTAAATTTAAAGGCTCGCGAAAGGAATTTTACTTAAATAACGATAATATTTACCTGGAAAACGGGGAACTGGTTGTTGTTGAAGCAACAACAGGTGGTTATGATTTGGGACATGTATCTATAACCGGAGAGCTGGTTAGAATGCAAATGACCAAACGCCGGGTTAAAGAGGCTGACGTTACCAAAAAAATATATCGCAAAGCCACACCGGCTGATGTGGATAAGTGGAAAGCTGCTAAAGACATGGAATGGGAAACTATGCATGCCGCACGGAAACTGGCACTCACGTTAAACCTGTCTATGAAGATAAGTGATGTGGATTACCAGGCCGATAAAACAAAAGCTACCTTTTATTATACGGCTGAAGGGCGGGTTGACTTTCGTGAACTGATCAAAAAAATGGCTGAGACTTTCCGTATCCGGATAGAAATGCGCCAGATTGGTATGCGCCAGGAAGCCAGCCGGCTGGGAGGAATTGGCTCATGTGGCCGCGAATTATGTTGCTCAACCTGGTTAACTGATTTTAAAACAGTGTCTACTTCTGCTGCCAGGTATCAAAACCTATCCTTAAACACACTAAAACTTGCCGGCCAGTGCGGTAAGTTAAAATGCTGCTTAAATTATGAGCTGGATACCTACATGGATGCATTAAAGCATATTCCGGATAATGTAAACTATTTGAAAACCGAAAAGGGAGAGGCACGCCTGCAAAAAACAGATATCTTCAAAAAACTGATGTGGTTTAGCTATCCCCGGGAAGAATCTTGGATACCTATTCCTATTTACCGGGTAAAAGAAATTCAGCAAATGAATAAAGAGGGCAAATTGCCTGAAGATTTAGGTGAAGTTGTTGAAATAGAAACCAAACCAGTTAAAATTTTAGATTATGAAAATGTAGTTGGTCAGGATAGCCTTACCCGCCTTGATGAGCGTAGCCGGAGCAAGAATAAGAACAAGAATCGCAATAAAAACAAAAAACAAAATGTTCAATCATCTGCCGCGCCTAATAATGTGCCTCGCCAGGGTATAGCCGTTCAGCCAAAGCCACAAGGGCAAAAACCGGAAGGTGGCAATACTAATCCTAATCCAAACAAAAATAGAAACAACCGCCCAAACAGGAATAATAACCCCAATCGTACTGGCGGAAATAAGGGCGGACAGCAAGATAATGATAAACAATGAAACGGGTTTTAATTAGAATTTATACTGCCATAAGTTTTTTTGTAGCTTTATCACTGGCGGGTTGTACTGATCCAAATGCAGTTATTGATCAAAATACAGTAATCATTAATAACAATTGGGCATACGTAAATAAAATTAAGTATGCAGTTAAAATTGACGATGCCAGTATTCTGTATAATATTTATTTTAATTTAAGAGTAACTGCTGATTATAAATATTCAAACTTGTTTGTTTTGCTCCATCAAACCAACCCCGACAAAAAATCATCTACCATACGCTATGAATTTAAGTTAGCTAATGCTGATGGGGAATGGCTGGGCGATGGTTCGGGTAATATTTATAGTTATCAGTTACCTTTTCATGCTAATTATAAATTTCCTGCTAAGGGGGTTTACTTTTTTGAGATAGAACAAAACATGCGTGATAACCCATTACATGAAATAAGTGATATAGGTTTAAGAGTAGAGAAGGTTAAAACGCCGTAAGTTTTATAATTATCCTTGTCCGTAATTTTACCCCGATTGTCATCCTGATCCGCCAAAGGGCGGAGAAGGATCTTCTACGTTATAAGTGTTACGCGTGCTTTTTCTCCTGAAGAAGATTCTTCTCCGCCCTTTGGCGGATCAGAATGACAACTATTTCAATCTCTTTTTGTCACCAAGCAATAGCGAAGAGTATTCTTCGCTATACAATATTTGATAGCTATAAAAAGAATAACCAACCTTTTTTATAGCAAAACAATATCTTTTGACGCTCTCTACATTCTTCCTTTACTAATTTTTCCTACCTTCGTTTTGCTAATATTTTTATCAAAATGAGTGTTGTAATCTTAGTTGTTTCCTTAATTATTCTTTTAATTGCCGTGGCCCTTTTTTTGAAGCGGCCAAAGGTTGCCGATGGTGTTTCTACAGATGAATTTGAACGTTTAAAAAATGAAGCTGACCAGCTTAAAATTTCCTTAGCTATAGCTGAGCAAAAAACTTTAGGCATAATAACCGAAAAAGAAAGTATTTCTGAACTTTTAAAAGAAGAAAAAAACAGACTGCTTGATGAGCTGGCATCTGTACGTAAAAATTTGGATCAGGCTAATCAATCGTTGGAGAGCGCGCGATCCTATTATAAATCCCAACAGGAGAAACTGCAGGAGCAGAAAGTTGAAGTTGAACAGATCCGTAGTCAATTTCAAAAGGAATTTGAAAATATTGCTGAAAAGTTGCTGAAAGAAAAATCGAAAGAATTTATTGATGTTAACCGCTCAAACCTGGATATTATTCTTAACCCTTTAAAAGAAAACATTAAGGCCTTTGAGGATAAAGTAGATAAAGTATATAACATGGAAGCTGCCGAACGCAATACGATGAAAGGCGTTATTACCCAGCTAATGGAGTTGAACAGGCAGATCAGTGATGAAGCTCAAAATTTAACCAAGGCTTTAAAAGGCGATAATAAAAAGCAGGGCAACTGGGGCGAGGTTATACTGGAACGGGTATTGGAACGCTCGGGTTTGGTTAAGGATCAGGAATACCGGCTACAAGCCAGTTTAACCAGTGCTGACGGCACCAGGTTACAGCCTGATGCTATTATTTACCTGCCCGATGAAAAACACCTTATCATTGACTCGAAAGTATCGCTGATAGCTTATGAACGACTGGTTAATTGCGAAACCGAAGATGAAAGAAAGTTATATTCAAAATCGCACGTAGAATCCATTCGCAGTCACGTTCATGGTTTATCTTCAAAAAACTATCATGACCTGTACCAGATCAATTCACCTGATTTTGTATTGCTTTTTATCCCTATAGAATCCTCTTTCAGTTTTGCGGTTCAAATAGATTCGGAACTGTTTAGTGATGCCTGGGATAAAAGGGTGGTAATTGTTAGTCCGTCTACTTTGCTGGCTACTTTACGAACCATTGCCAGCATTTGGAAACAGGAGCGTCAAAATAGAAATGTGTTAGAAATTGCCCGGTTAAGCGGGGCAATGTATGACAAGTTTGTTGGTTTTATAAATGATATGGAGAGCATCGGCAAAAATATTAAACAGAGCCAAAGCGCTTATGATAATGCTATTAATAAGCTGACTGAGGGCAATGGAAATTTGACTAAGACCGCCGAAAAAATAAAGAGCTTAGGTGCAAAAGCCAATAAGCAGCTGGATCAGAAATATATTGAAGCTGAGGATAGTAACGAATTATCCGAGTGATTTGCTAATTATAAAATAACGCGTCATTGAGGTACGAAGTAATCTTAATGAGATAGCGGTTAACTCATATATCCTATTTGCTTCCGTAGAGATTGCTTCGTACCTCGCAATGACGACTTTTTTTTCTTTGTTTCCGGTGGCAACTGAATAAGAAATATATTGAAGCTGAGGATAGTAATGAATTAGACGAGTGATTTGCTAATCATAAATAACGCGTCATTGCGAGGTACGAAGCAATCTCTAATGAGATAAGCGGTTAACTCGTATATCCTATTTTCATCCGTAGAGATTGCTTCGTACCTCGCAATGACGACTTTTTAAATTTCTTCGTTCCCGGTGGCAGCTTAATCAGAAATATATTGAAGCTGAGGGTAATAATGAATCAGCCGAGTGATTTACTTACTAATAATAAATAACGCGTCATTGCGAGGTACGAAGCAATCTTTAATGAGATAAGCGGTTAACTCGTATATCCTATTTGCATATGTAGAGATTGCTTCGTACCTCGCAATGACGACTTTTTAAATTTCTTCGTTCCCAGGAAAGGCATTCCATCCCTGCGCCTTCAAAGGATGTACAACACCACTTTTTGAAATTAAATTACAGCCAACAGCCGGCTCGGTTATATACCCAATAATGGTAATATCCATTTTAAATTTTATCTTGTCGTAATCAGCCTGCTTAACGGTAAATAACAGCTCATAATCTTCGCCACCACTTAGTGCGCATATGGTTGGGTCAAGGTTAAACTCACGTGCCGTTTCAAAGGTCATGGGATCTAAGGGTATTTTTTCTTCATATATATTACAGCCCTTATTGCTCTGTTTACATATATGCATAATTTCTGAAGCTAACCCATCTGATACATCGATCATAGCTGTTGGCTTTATATCAATTTCCTTTAATAATTCAACAATATCTTTGCGCGCTTCAGGTTTTAGCTGGCGTTCTACAATATAATCCTTGCCTTCCAGATCGGGTTGAATATTCGGATTTTCAATATATATCAGTTTTTCTCTTTCCAGCAATTGCAAACCTGTATAAGCACCGCCTAAATCACCAGAAACGCATATCAGATCACCTTCCTGCGCTCCGTTACGGTACACAATATCCTTTTCATCAGCATACCCTAAAGATGT
>JAQBOY010000078.1 GCA_028287805.1 Mucilaginibacter sp. | reverse complement strand
GCATTGAAGCCAATGCGCATTTGCTGGCACGTTATGCCGCCTTATGCCAGGAAGCGGGAATGGTGCCCATTGTAGAACCCGAAGTGCTGATGGATGGCAGCCATACCATTGAGCGGTGTTATGAGGTAACCGCTAAAACTCTGAGGATACTGTTTAGCCATCTGCACCATCAACGGGTAAACCTGCGCGGACTGATACTAAAACCTAATATGGTTATAGCCGGTAAGGATTGTCCGCAACAGGCTACTGTGGATGAGGTTGCTGATGCTACCGTAAACTGCCTGATGGAAACGGTTCCTGCGGCGGTACCGGGAATAGCGTTTTTATCTGGCGGACAATCTGGCGAAGATGCTTCAGCGCATTTAAACGCCATGCACGTAAAGTATAAAGGAAAGCTGCCCTGGGCGCTCACTTTTTCGTTTGCCCGGGCCATACAGCAGCCCGCCCTGGAAATATGGAAGGGCAAGGAGGAAAATGTACATGAAGCACAAAAAATGCTGTATCGCCGTGCGTCATTAAACAATGCAGCCCGGAGAGGGGAGTACAGTGCAGCAATGGAACAGCGCATACCACAGTAAGCCAAAAAAGCCTCTCCCCCGGAAAGGGTTGGTAATACAGTGCAGTAATAAAAAAACCTTCTCCCCTGGAGAGGGTTGGGTGAGGCTGAGGCCAAAGATTTTTTTATTAACCAAAACATAAAAACCCTTTTCTGCAAGAGTGGGGTTAGGAGCAGAGGCATGACACAGATACAACTTTATCCGTTAAAATTTGAACCCATTTATCAATATCGTATCTGGGGAGGACGCCGGTTGGCTAATTGGCTGAGTAAGCCGCTGCCTGCTAATGATCTCATTGGTGAGGCATGGATATTAAGCGACCGTGATGATCATCCGAGTATAGTTATGGATGGGCCGCTAAAGGGAAAAACCATTAAAGAGCTGTTAGCAGATTCGGCAGATGAGTTGCTGGGCAGGTTTGCTGTAAATTATAAGCGTTTCCCGTTGCTTTTAAAATTTCTGGATGCCCAAAAGGTGTTATCGGTGCAGGTACATCCGTCTGATGATAAAAAGGAATATATTCCGGCCGGAGAAACCGGGAAAACCGAAGCCTGGGTAGTTTTAGAGACCGGAGCAGAAGGCCGCATTTATGCCGGACTTAAACCGGGCACCACCAAAGAAAGCTTACAAAAGGATTTGGCAGCTAATAAAGTAGCTGATGACCTGGCAAGCTTTGTGCCCGAAAAGGACGATGGTGTTTTTATAAAAGCCGGAACCGTACATACCCTTGCCGACCTGGTGGTATTTGAGGTGCAGGAAAACAGTGATGTAACTTACCGCCTGTATGATTGGGACCGCATTGACGAAAAGACTGGCAAACCACGCGATTTACAGGTTGAACAAGCTATTGCCTGTATTGATTTTGCCCAGACTAATATTGGTCCGGTTGTACCCGTTACCGAGAATGATACCACTGTACGAAGAGAAAAAATATTTGATTCAGAGCATTTTAGGGTATGGCGGCTCACGTGCAAGTCGCTATTTACCATTGGTGAAGAAGGGGTGCCGCGTGTGCTGGTTTGCATTGATGGCAATGGCGAAATACAAACTAAAACCGATACTTATATACTTACAAAAGGGGAGGTGATGCTATTGCCCGCAGCTGTAGGACCATGCCGGTTTGTGGCTAAAAACGGGGCAGTGCTATTAGAAGTTGCCTTGCCTGATGTAAATTGATAGATATTGGTAACCCTCTTTCCGCGTAGCGAAGAGGAGGGCGTCGATCCGCCAACTGGCGGAGATGAGCGGGTGAGTTAACTGTACCATTGGCTTAAATAACCTATAAATAAAGCAAATTATAAATGAAGAGATTAATTGTTTTTGACCTTGATGGCACATTGGCCGAAAGTAAAGCGGCTATTGATAAAGAAATGGTAACGGTATTGCAGGCGTTGTTGAATGTAGCCAAGGTAGCCATTATATCAGGCGGCGACTGGCCACAGTTTGAAAAACAGGTTTTGGCTAATCTGGGGGATATCGCACAGCTTAAAAACCTGTACATACTACCTACCTGCGGCACTAAATTTTACCAGTATAAAAAATCGGGATGGGTTAAGCTGTATTCGGAAGATTTTACTCCGGAAGAAAAAACAAAGATCATCGAGTCATTAAACAAAGCGGTTGCCGGTTCAAATATTAAGCCAGAAAAGATTTGGGGGGCGCAGATAGAGGATAGAGGAAGTCAGATCACCTTTTCGGCTTTAGGGCAGCAGGCCCCATTAGATGCTAAAAAAGGTTGGGACCCCCGTTTTGACAAACGTAAAAAAATTCAGAAAAAGCTGGGCGTTATCATTCCCGAATTTTCGATTAATTTAGGTGGAACCACTTCTGTGGATATTACTAAACCTGGTATTGATAAGGCTTATGGTATAAGAAAACTAAGCAAAATATTGGATATAAAGAAAAGGGAAATGCTGTTCATTGGCGATGCTATTTTCCAGGGCGGCAATGATTACCCCGCTAAAGAAGCTGGTGTTGCTTCCGTATGTGTTAAAGATCCTGATGAAACCAAACGGGTTATCGAGGCCATTATAGCTTGTTTGGATGATAAGGGTAAGTATAAAAAAGGCTTTGATAATTAAG
>JAQBOY010000068.1 GCA_028287805.1 Mucilaginibacter sp. | reverse complement strand
AATGGCGGCAAAAGTAGTGCGGCATAACAGCGACATTGGATCAGAAGGTAAGCTACCACCGGAGAACTGGGAATTGCAGGTACACAAAAAATCTGGCGAGGTTTTACAAATTACGCTTGACGAACTGCGGGCATTACCCAAAACAGAGATCGTTTATGATTTTAAATGTGTAGAAGGATGGGACCAGATATCACATTGGGGCGGTGTAAAATTTACTGATTTTATTAGCCACTTTAAGTTAGAGGAGGAGGCCAAACTCCAATATGTAGGCCTGGAAACACCGGATAAAAAATATTATGTAGGTATTGATATGCCCAGCGCCCTGCACCCTCAAACGCTATTGGCCTATGAGGTTAATGACCAGCCGTTACCCGGCAAGCATGGGCAACCGCTGCGGCTGATCATTCCGGTTAAATACGGCATTAAAAACCTGAAGCGTATTGGCTCCATTACTTTCAGCAATACCCGTCCGCATGATTACTGGGCAGAGCAGGGGTATGATTATTATTCCGGACTTTGATTTTTATAATAATCAGCGCTCGGTTTATTAGGTGTAGTACGAGTACCCGTGTTTTGATTAGGCAAATCGGATGAATTTAATACAGGCGTTTGCAGTTTAATCATATTATGTTTAAGTGAATCTATTTCAGTTTGCAGATGTTTTATTTTATAATCTTTTTTATCCATAATAAAAAAAACTACAGATAAAATTATAGAAAATGTCGCTGTTAATGTACTTGATATAAGGCTTTTCCTTGCTTCTTCTTTAGCCTCCTTTGAAACTTTGGTTGCCTCTATAGTAGCTTGTTTACTATCCTGATCTAATTTTTCATTCTTCTTCCTTTGCTCCTCCTGGTGTTTGAACCCTCCATCCTTCATAAAGCTTGCAGCCTGCGGACCTAAAATATAATAATGAACGTTGTCATTTCCATGTCCAAGATCTATAAGAACATTAGGCTCTTTTACGCTGATATAATGTAGTATTGCTGCTAATGTGACATCATCAACCACTATTTTATTTTCTGAGGCCATAATCAAGCCGCCATAAAATTTATCAGGAAAGTTGTCTAAACAATACCTTAAAACTTCATCTACCTTTTCGGTACCAAAATTAACTTGCATGTTAGTTAATTAAATTAATATAAAGATAAACACAAACAACTCAATATGTTATACTTTTATTTGAAAAACATTCAATATAAAATTGAAGAATGGTGTAGATGACCTATTGAGTTACTGCTTTTAAAAAACGCTCAACAGTATAGGTTGACAGCTGCCCGCCCGGGCCATTTATATTATAATCAAACCCATGTGTTGCCCACGGTAGCTGGAGCCAAAAATGTTTGATCCCGTTTTCTTGCAACTTTGCATTGAGCCGCCGGCTATGCTCATAGGCCACCAGCACATCATTTTCTCCGTGTATAATAAGGGTTGGGACAGTTAACCGGCTAACAAATGCTATTGGTGAGCTCGCTGCATAATTTTGCGGAACATGCTGATAAGAGCCGTCTAAATAACGCCGCATTACCAGGCGCGAATCCATTATCAACGGGTTTGCCGGAACAGAATACCCCCAAACCATATCCGCCGGGCCATAAAAATCAACTACGGCCTTTAAGCCTTTATCCCGCAACGTGTATGCCGCCAGCATGGCTATTTGTGCTCCTGCAGAGCGGCCTAATAAAACAAAGTTATTAGTATCTATTTTTAATTCTTCAGCGTGG
The DNA here is from genome assembly GCA_028287805.1 of Mucilaginibacter sp. Lineage (GTDB taxonomy): Bacteria > Bacteroidota > Bacteroidia > Sphingobacteriales > Sphingobacteriaceae > Mucilaginibacter. Next base: position 1,749 of record JAQBOY010000068.1, on the reverse strand, counting down.
CTGCGCAGATAATTTAGCGCGGCCTTAACATCGGCTACTGGTGCAGGGCTTTGATATTTGGGCGCAAGGCGGTAATTAATTGCAGCAACGTGGTATCCTTTGTTTGCAAGGTAGCTATTCAATTCAGGCAATTGCTTACTGTCGCCGCTACTCCATGATCCACCGTGTACAACAATTACACACGGTTTATTCCCCGGTATTTTTGAAGGATAAAAATCAAGCGTTAAAGAAGTATCGGGATAAGTAACATAAGTAAATGTGCTTATATTAACCGGGTGCGGATTACCTGCAAACATTCCCCAAAATGTAAATGGCAATTGAGTAGTATTACCTTTTTCCGGGGCACTGTTTGAGCCGAAAGCGGTTGTTAAATTTTGTTTTAAACTATGGGCAATCATATACGCCCGGGCAACAGGCGAAAGAAATAAGATCAAGGCAAGTAAACCAATAAGGCTTGAGGTCAACTGGTATTTTTGCACCCAAAAACCGGCGGCTAAAAATAACATTGTGATACCTGTAAATATCCATGGATATTCGGCAACTATAATAGCTAACAGCCAGAAATAATATACCGGGGCCTTAAATACAGTGAGCAGAGAGATCAGAAAAAGCAGGATGATAAGTAATAACCGGGTCATATACTCGGGGTAAGTTACAATTAGATTTACAAATTCATTGCTAAATAAGTAATTTGCTTTAGTTATTCCATTTACATGAAAGACAACCTGCCGCAAACCTTCGGAAACATAGATATATACCTGTTTGACCAGCTCCTCAAAGGGCGCTATAACGATTGTAAAAAAATTATTGACGTTGGTTGTGCCAATGGCAGAAACTTATTTTACTTTTTAAGGAACGGTTACGAGGTTTTTGGTGTTGATCCGAATGTAATAGCTGTTAATTCGGTTAAAGAATTATCTGCCGCCCTGGCACCTGATAACCCACTGGAAAACTTTATTGTTGGTAATGCAGAGGACCTGCCCTACCCTGACGCGTCCTTTGATTTGGTTATCAGCAGCGCGGTATTACACTTTGCACAAAATAAAAAACATTTTGACGCGATGCTGCGTTCTATGTTTCGGGTATTGAAACCGGGAGGTTATTTTTTTGCGAGATTAGCTTCTGTTATAGGTATTGAAACACTGATAAAAGACCTGGGAAATAACAGGTTTTTATTACCTGATGGGTCAGAAAGGTTTTTGGTGGATGAGCAAACCTTGCTGCAGTATACAAACGAGGTGAATGGCAGATTATATGAACCAATAAAAACAACCAATGTGCAAAATTTGCGTTGTATGACTACATGGTGTGTTCAAAAATTGCATTAATTACTTTTTACAAACCAACAACAAATTTTTATATAAACTTGCGATACTAATAGGCACTGCCGTCGCAAAATAAATGTAATAATAATGAATGACGATTTTTACAGGCAAATTTTAAATAAGCAGCAAGCGACAGCTATTCCTTCTAATAAAGTAATTACGCGCTGGGCTTTGCAGGTTATCCGTTTGCTATATCCGGAGCAGTCCAAACAGGTATTTGTTTCTATTGAAGCGTTAAAGCAGCAATTCCAAAAATTGGAAACTGAACTTTGTCATATCATGAATGCGACAAAAGCCTGCGACAATTGTGATAATGAGCGGCTGTCAAAAGTATTTTTTGACGAATTACCCGAATTGTACCGCCTGCTTAATACCGATATCCAGGCTATTTTTGCAGGTGACCCGGCAGCCCGCAGCGAGTTTG
>JAQBOY010000049.1 GCA_028287805.1 Mucilaginibacter sp. | reverse complement strand
TATCAGAAACGATCCGTTTGTATGGCCGGCTTGACGTAGCCTTCAATAACGCCGGTGGCAACCTGTATTTTGGGCCACTTGAAAATATGAGCAGCGAGCAGTTTATGAATAATATCATGCTCAATCTTACCGGAACATTTCATGCATTGAAATATGAAATACAGGCGATGAAACAATCAGGCGGCAGCATCATCAATACCGCCAGCACTGCAGGTGTAAAAGGTGTTGCACAAGGCATTTCCGCTTATGTAGCAGCTAAGCACGGTGTAATCGGTTTGACCAAGGCTGCGGCTTTAGAGCAGGCGCGGAACCAGATACGGGTCAACGCTTTGGTAATTAGCGCCATGGCCACAGAGCAATGGCTGCAGGGCGTAAACAGAACACCGGGAATGTATGACAAGATCGCCGCTTCTATGCCAAACGGCAAAATAGCAACGGTGGAGGACATTATTCCCTTTATCACCTTTCTTGCTTCCGACCAGTCAAAATTTGTTACCGGGGCCGCATTGGCAATTGATGGCGGGGCTACTGCGGGCTAAACGTTTTATCAGTCAATTATGAACAATTAAAATTCAAACATTATGAACATCATTTCTTTATCGACAGCTATCGGATGTGCTGTCCTCATTTTTATCGTCGGCAGTTATGAAAGAATTTACCGGATGCCCAAGTGGTTTGAAAATCCGCCTCAATCATTCGGTCTGATCGCGCCTCAAACAAAAAAGGCCACCATTTTTTGGATCCCTGTCCAGCTTTTATTTATTGTAGCCTTAATTATTGCCATCATCACCAACTGGGAATTACGTGATGTAAGATTGTATCTTATTCTTGCATTAGGCTGTTTCATAGCAGTTGCAGCACTAACCGGAGCTTACTTTGTAAAGGAAATTCTCATCTTTTCAAAAATGCCGGCTACTACACCCGCTACCCCCCAGCTTCAGAAAAGAGCTCAACAATGGCTCAAATGGACTACCGTAAGGAATGTACTTCAGGCTGTTTCCCTGGGCTTACTGGTTGTTGCACTTACTAAATCTAAATTTTAACAAATGAAAACATTAGCATTAAACATACCCTTATATCCGGACTTAGCAGGCAAAGTAGCATTGGTGACTGGCGGCTCCAAAGGAATCGGAGCAGAAACCTGCCGGATGCTGGCTGCCAATGGCGTCAAAGTCGCGGTAAATGGCAGAGACGAAGCAGCTATTAATGAGCTGGTAATAGAGATCCGTTTTGATGGAGGTTCCGCAATAGGTGTTGCAGCAGATTGTATGGACTTCAAAGCGATTGAGCAAATGCGTTTACAGATAGAAAAGGAATACGGTTTAATTGATATTCTGATTGCCAATGCCGGGGGTGGGAACTCCAGGCCTGTTCCGGTAGACCAGATAACGGAAGAAGAATGGCATTCCGTAATAGATGGCTCGCTGACAGCTACTTTCCTGACTATAAAGAGTTTTCTGCCATCTATGGTTGAAAAAAAAGGAGGGTCTATCATTACGGTTTCATCGAGCGCAGCCCGCCAGCCAAGTCCGGCACCTGCGGGCTATACAGCAGCTAAGGCAGGCATTATTATGCTTTCCAGGCAGATCGCAAACGAAGTAGCCAGACAAAACATCAGGGTAAACTGTATCTCCCCTTCTGCGATCTTAACAGAACGTACAGCAAGCTATATTCCGGAAGAACGTTTACAAAAGATGATTGCCGCGCATCCTTTAGGTAGGTTAGGTACGCCTGCCGATGTAGCGCACGCCATGTTGTTTCTTGCTTCAGAAAGTTCATCCTGGATTACCGGAATTACACTGGATATAGCAGGCGGCAAGGTCATGATATAGCCGCCTTGTACTAAAACACGATTACCTCCAAATGTGGCAAAACCATTTGCAATAGATAACAACAAAAACTATATTCAAACAATTAAACATTAACAACATGAAAATCAAATCATTCCGGTCATTGCTCATCCTTGCCGTTCTTTTGTCAGGGTATCGGACCATAGCAAAACCTTTAAATTTAAAAACCGACTCCACAGCGGTGAGAGCAGAACTACAAAAAATGAATCAATCCTATGGGCAGGCTTTTGTAAAAGGCGATTCCGCTTTATTTGTGAATTGTTATGCACCTGACGCCTGCATCATGCCGGCAAATTCCCCCGAGATCTGCGGCATTCCGGGACAATTGGCATTTTTTAAATTCGCTTACCGGTCTGGCGTGCGGAACATTGTATTTAACACTGCAGGCCTGTTTGGACTAACAACTCATTTTGTTACAGAGCAGGGTAATTACGAAATGTTCGGCGAAAACAATATCTCTTTAGGTAAAGGTAAATACCTTGTGCTCTGGAAAAAAACGCCCCAGGGATGGAAAATGTATCGTGACATGTTCAGCAGCAATCAACCACTGACACGGCCTGCAAAATAATTAAATATTAAAACTCTTCTTTACCGCCCCGGAAAAATATAAAACCGCAATATGAATAACGAAGAAAAGGTCTGTTTAATAACCGGTGCCAGCAGCGGCATCGGTTATGCCATTGCCAAAGCATTAAACGCTGATGGTTATAAGCTGATTTTGTCTGGCCGGCGTGCAGAGAAATTAAATGAGCTGCGATCAGCGTTTACCGATATACTTCCCGGTGATTTAAATTCGACCGAATACCAGGATTTTATGGAGGATCATATTTACCAAAAATACGGCAAATGCGATTACCTTTTTAACTGTGCCGGAACGCTTGAAGTGGGTACCATTGAAGAAATCAATATCGATAAAATGACAGCAATGATCCGCCTGAACGTTGAATCTACGTTCCGGATAAGCTATAAAATGCTCAAGCGCTTTAAAGCACAGGGATACGGGCATATCATCAATATTTCAAGTGTATTAGGTACCAAAGTGAGGCCAACCGCCGGAGCTTATGCGGCAACCAAATTTGCGGTGGAGGCACTATCGGAAGCTTTAAGAATGGAGTTATCAGGAACCAACATCCAGGTATCCTGTATTGAACCCGGCCTGGTAATGACTGAACTGCATAAAGACTGGAAAGTCCATCCGAAAGAAAGCATGATGATTAATGAACCATTGAACGTCAACGATATTGTGAATGCTGTGTACTACATTTTGAAGCAACCCGGCCATGTGCGCATACCTAAGCTTATGATCTTACCCAAAGATCATCATATTTAATGAATCTTAATCACCTGATCCTGAATATATTCTATACTCAACTACTCATTAAATGAGCGTTTTGACAATTGGTCAATGAATGGTTACCAATGGACGACAATAATGAGTAGTTGATCTTAATAGATTTTCCTAATTAACTTTTTTCGATTTTAATGATGCCTCGCATAACCGCATAATGTCCCGGGTAACTGCAAATAAACTGGTAATCTCCTGGTGCGTCAGGTGCCGTAAAATAGATCGTATCCGACTGTCCTGGCTGCAATAGCAATGTGTGAAACAGCACTTTCCCGGTATTGGGAACAAAGTTATAACGTTCACCGTTGATCCCCATCTTCATAACCATTTCACCAACTTCGTTACCAGCGTTGGGAGCGGTAAATACAAAATTGTGCAGCATGTCATCACTGTTCACAAAGGTTAGTTTTACTTTAGCGCCGGCTTTTATAGAAAAGTTTTCTACGTCAAACTTTAAGCCCGGTTTAGTGCCGATGACGATGGTTTGATCCGGGCCATTTTTCCAGCTTTCAGGTTGTTTGGTGATATGCTTCGCAGCAGCAGACACGCTGCTGATAACAGCAGTGGTTGCGGAGGTTTTTTTGTTGATATTCCTGTGGGACATGTTCATATCCATGTGGTGTTCAACAGGAGCCGTAACTTTGTTGGCTGATGTGATCGTTACTTTCTCGCCGTCGGGAATCCTGTTGAGGGTATAGTAGCCAAAATTATGCAGTAAGTATAAACCAGCGCTGTCTGAACGCACGCCTTCTGCCCTTATTTCATGGATATAGCCTTCCCTCAAACTGTCAAGAACCAAACGCACCTTCATCTTGTCGGGTGATACAACGATAGCCTTGATGGGGCAGTTTCCCTGGTTAATGGCGGGGCTGCCGTAAATATGATGATACTTGTAAGTGAAAGTCATTACTTTATAAGAGCCTGCAGAACGGGCGGTTTTCTCATCAACAGGCTTGGTGAATTCAATTTCAAATCCGTCTGGCTGCGCCTTAACCTGTTTCATTTCAAACGGCGTTATACCTGACCAAACCATCCGTTGTAAACCATAAACGCTTTTACCGGTAGACGACCATCCTCTTGAGGTCATACCAACAAACATACTGCCGTCTGATCCCCAGTTCATTCTAAAAACACCGGATGAAAAGTCTTTGCGGAACGGAAATACCACTCCCTGGTAAACACCCTTAACTTTTTCCAGGAATACCCGGTTTATTTTACTCTGGGACTGATCGCCCACAAATAACTGACCTTTAAAGGGTCCCATGTTCCCTTTGTCGTCATAATTCAGTATTCCTGATGTGGAGTTACCCATAATAACATGTGGTATCCATACCGAAGGCGTTTTTAGCCCCGGCACGCTTTTGGCTACTTCGAATTTGGGTTCACCAGTATCCGGGATGTCCTTTTTCCTAAGTTTAACTGGTGATCCTGGTTGGTCTGCCCATATCAGCCCCGCAGGATTGCCTAAAAAATCACCTTCTTCCACATGCGTTATACTGCCTGAACCGACCCAGTCCCCCTGGTTTTCTGCATAAAAAATATCTCCGCTGTTATTTATGGCAAAACCGGCGGGAGAGCGGAACCCACTCGCGAATGGTTTCATTTGAAAGTCGGGAGTAAGCTTTAACATCCATCCATGCCATTTGGAAAGACTTTCGCCATAACCTATCCAGCCTAAATTTAAGGTTAGCACCATGTTACCGTCTTTATCCAATATAGGGCCGTAGGCATATTCATGATAATTTCCCGCCAGTGGCCACGAATACATTGTCCGGTACTCATCGGCAATTCCATCGCCGTCAGTATCTCTTAACCGTGTAAGCTCAGCGCGTTGTGTAGCATAGATGTCGCCATTAAGATAGTTTATTCCTAAAACCTCGTGCATTCCCTGCGCAAACAGCCGGTATTTGGGTGCTAACCCGCCTTTCATATACGGATTGCTGATGATCCATACTTCTCCGTGCCTGGTGCATACCGCTAATTCATCGCCCGGAAGAAAGGTCATTCCGCCAATTTCTAAAAAAATGTCTTGTGGAATTGGAACAGTTAGAATAGGGAAAATGTCATTTTCAGTTTGTACGTTCGTTGTTTGGGCATTTAACCCGGTAACCCAGGTGCAGTATATCAAAGTGAATAACAGGAACCTAAGTCTTGTAGTTAATTTCATATAACTTTTCATTTTACCAGATTAAAGAATAAGACAAGGTGTTTGAACCCTTTTTTAAAGCCACTATCAATTCCTGTCCATTTTTTGTGCTTCTGATGACAGGTTTTGTCTCTTCACCAAATCTTATATAATATAATTGATGGCCAATGGCATACAAGCCATTTTCGAGTTTTTCAATTGCCGCAGCCTCAGCTATCCGGAAGTAAAAATTACCAGGCGCGTTGGTAACGGAAACGTTTCTTAACAACGATTCTCCGTTAGCTTGTGCCGAAATCTTATCCGTAATATCAGCACCGGCATAACTGTACAGGAATGTTGGCATCCGGTTTTTATCAAGTTGGTATCCTTTATTTTGGAGATCATCAAACGCGACCGAATCAGGCCACCTGTTTTCTATGTTATTGAGCGTGGCCAGGACAGGCGCGACAGATAAGCCCAGTACGCTTCCAAGCGGTTTAGCCAACTGGGGCTCCCCCCTGTTTTCCCACATTTCGGTAACATCCAGGAATTGCCCTCGCCATACCTGGAATAATGCGCCCTGCTTGAGATCATAGGAAAAATTTAATCCGTTGGGATCGCCCATGGAAATAACATGGGTGCGCTTGATATGGTTAAACATTAAAAAACTACGAAGCAAATAGGGCTGGTTTTGTGGTTTCAGAAAAATTGGATTTACAGGCGCGTTTCTGCGCTTGGACAATGGATTGCCAAAATCAGGGGACGGCAGAGGCTGAAGCGGTGTATAAGTTATGTTCCGAAAGGCCACTATACCGCCATTACCTTTTATCATTAAAGGGCCGGAAGCTTTTTCATCTTTGAAAATAGTAAAAACTGTCGGTCCGGTCAGATCGTTTTCAAGCTGTATAGTGGTACCATTTACGGAGACCTCTTCAAAACGCGCGTTTTTAGTTTTAACACCATTTACAAAAACCGGCGCTCTGAATTTAATCTTGATGTGTTGCCACAAGCCGGGCGCTCTCGCCACATTCATAAAAGGCGCACTACCGTCTTGAGCTTTACCGTGGTTATCGGTAACTTGTTCAACTGCGCCAAGATCAGCCAGCGTGGGGTTTTGCTTTTTCCAGCTGTCGGCTAATTTTATCCCGTAACGTCCTTCCAGATAAATAGCTGAAACACTCGAGCCTGCCATCATAAAATCGAGATCAATTTCTGCATCTCCAAATTCCTGCGAAGAAACCAAATCTGTCCCGTCTTTCTTTGACGTATTGAGTAGGATACCTTCACCGCTTTTATATTTGATGTTTTGGCTTTTGGAAAAATCAGCAGAAGCCGATGAAACAGCGACCCAGTTTTTTCCGGGCTTGTTAAATGCATCCAGTTTGTTCAGGGAGACAGGTAAAGAAACAGTGTTTTGGCTGAAAACATATCCCGTAAAGGTTACGCATATAGCGGTTAGGCACGCTACTTTTTTAAAAACGACCATATAAAGTATATATATTTAGGTTAATACAACTGACACGATAAAAATCTTCCCGGTCGGTTATACATTTTGGTTTATTGGCTATCGGGGCTCCTTCAGATAAGCTCCTTTGATTTTATAAAGATAAGTGTTTATATGACACTAACAATGTTTGGTTTGTTTATTTGTATGCGACAAATGTTAATGAATGGGCCGAACGGCGAAAAAAGCAGAACAGCACCAGCTATTAGTCGCCTTATGGATAGGTGTATAATCGGACCCGCTGTATCCCGTACTCTCCCTGGGGTATCCGCAGGTGCCTGCCCTGGTGGTCCTGGTCACCGTTCATTCGCCTTCCGGGCTGCCATTTACCGTTGATAAATTGCCCCTCGTCAATGTTCAGTATGCCCGCGCGAAGGCCGTTCGTTTTCGGTTTAAATGTGATCACCAAACCGGTTCCGCCTACATAAAATTCATCATCAGACAAGCCGATAATTATCCCGCCTGCCAACGGCCAGTTTTTATCTTTTGCTCCGGCCGACCAGCCTAATGTAAATTCATGAGAAACGGTCAAAATATATCCGCCCATTTCAATCTGTACCGTGCTTGTATCCTTACTTAACAAAACACCTTCGAGTGATTTCCTTTTTTTCGCTTTGCTGATCTCCCCCGCTAATTGATCAATGATCGCATAGGCTTCACCAATAGGCTCGCTACCCGGTTTTTTTGTGGATTCAATGGAAAAGGGAGAAAATCCCAGGGCATGATAATGCCCTATGACATAAAAAGCCTTGGCATCTACCCCATCCTCAAAACGGTGTTCGGGGATAAACAATGCATTGTCAGGACGGGTATATAAGTCGTTCCAGTATTTAAAGTCGGGGTTATAAAAATCGGGCGAAAGCAGATCAATATCCGGGGCCGCGGCCTTCCATACATCAAAAAGATGCGGCAACGGCCCAGCGCTGGGATATTCTCCCGGCTTTTTGCCCGGGTGGTTCAGCGCAGCGTTCACATACATTGGCAAGTGATATATTTCCTTTCCGGCTTTGGCCACTTCGTTTGCATAAACGCCAAAATACCAAGCCATAAACAGTTCATCCGTAGCTAAACTTTTTCCAAAAACTTCTTCCCACGTGCCGGCGGTTTTAAATCCGTTCTCCTGCCAGTGCTTTTTAATTTCCGGGCGGAGTGAATTTCGGTGAGCTGCTAAATAAGCGAACAGTTTTGAAGGGACGGGACCGGCAAATGCCTCATCTGCCACTTTGGAATGATCGCGGGCCTCGGGCAGCATCCCGATCTCATTTTCTACCTGTATCATTAAAACCGTATGCTGTTTTCCATCCATATCCCTCATATGCCGCATCAATGCAGCAAAAGCTTTTTTATCAGCGTCCAAAGCATTTTTAGCAAACGGGGTAATAATTTCCTGTGATTCACCGGCAAATGTTTTTGCCCGCGGGAAACGAGACACATTGGTTTTTATCCAGGCGGGAACATATACGCTCATGCTGTTTTTCCAGGTGCCGAACCAAAGCAGCACCAGCTTCATATGGTTTTTTCGCGCACCCGCAACCAAGTCATCAATCAACGTAAAATTAAATTTCCCTTCGTTTGGCTCCAGCAGCTCCCAGTAAACGGGTGCTACAAGCGTATTCAGGTGCATTTTTTTAACTTTTGGCCAAACGGGCATCATATAAGCCATGTTTGAAGCGCTTGAATTCCCCAATTCGCCGCCCATCATCAAAAACGGACGACCATTGACCATCAACTCGGGATAACCCGCATTATTGATGACATGAGGTAGATCCTGCTGTTTGTTTTGAGCCCTTGCCATAATTAATAACAGGGACAGTAAGGCCGCTAAACTGACTGACTTCATAATGGTTTATATTTTAATCTAAAAGCTACACGATGATACCTGTGCTGATTAAAAAATGCCGATGAATACCGGGTTATTGTAACCAACTTTTAAACCAATGTTTAAATGTAAAAATTACATTTAAACTAAAACGAATAAAATTATAAATCTATTTAGCGAAGTAACACTTCGCTAAAGACCCAGACTGCTATCGAATGTCCTATGCTAAGATTTAAATGGTGTATAATCTTAAGTGCTATCTGTCATCACAATAAATGACTATAAATAGCTATTTGTTTTGGTATGCTTTAGTTCTAATTTTATAAATATGGGAATCCCGATAAACTCTGTTTTGATTTCTTTTTTTATATATCCCGCCTAAAAAAGAGTATACAAAACCTTCTTTGACTAACCATCAAAGACTTAAAAAAAACCAATATGAGCCTCGATGAAACAAAACTCCAGGATTTAAGGCAAAGCTTTAGTGCTTTGCACGCTTCCGACCACCCCTCCGTAGCAGAAGCTTTAAACACACTTAAGGAAAATGTAGTCACGTATTCAGGAAATACTTTTTATGAAGAATTGCAATCGGTATCGTACAATCCTGATTTTCAAACGCTGGAAGCAATTTTTGTAATGAAACAGGCTTTCGGGTACAACGGGAATTTATGCACAAACGGGTCCTTTGCTTTTGTGCGTTTCTATCTCGACTATGGTAGTGGTTGGGAAGATCAGGGATACACCGGGGTAAATGAACATGATATTCCTACAGGCACAGATTGCAATAAAAACCCTGAAAAACCATTGAGTTATTCCGCCTCACTCAAAATTGCTCCTAAAACTGCCTTCTGCCGCGTACATGTTTTGCCAAAAGTAAGAGCAATTCTTGAATGGAATAAGATTCCCCCTGCTAATGACCCTAACTATAATTCTATTTGGGGTGATAGAGTTGATGATTTCATTCAAATCAGGCCAATTAAAGAGATCATTTTCAAAAACCCACATCTATCTCAACTGATAGAATTAGCTATAGCTCAACCTGCACTTAAGTTTGCAGATGCCGCTAAGATAGTCCCGGGTGGTGAAATCGCTTTAGAGCAAATACAGGCATCGCTGCTCCCACAGCAATTAGATCTTGCATCATTGGTTACGTTGTACAAAGACCACTCTTTTGTTAGTCCAGCCAGATTTGCATTGAAAAGTGTATATGCCGCTTTACAAAGTTTCGATTCAAATATTATTTCGCAAACCATTGAGACATGGAAAAAATACGGAATAGATTTGGCAAGCATTATAAAAGAACTTGAAAGTACAAAGGCAAATACCTCCTATGAACAACTGGAAAACGTTGGCCTTGATTATAATTTAGAGCAATTTGTTGCGTCATTCAGAATAAAAAGGCCCGGCGGTTATTCTGGCGATCTATGCCATGGTGGAAGCATGGAATATGTTGCGTTTTGGGCCGACTGGAACAATGACTGCAAGTGGGAATACATTGGCACTACTGCCGTTAATGTACACGATATTAATAACATTACCGCCGATGGTTTATCTTATGCAGCAATTCTCCCTTATGATTTTACGCATAAACATAAGCATTGCTACAACCCTTATGTAGTTAAAATCCGCGCTGTGCTTTCATGGAATGTAGCACCTTCTGCAACAGATCCAAACAAACTGGAATACTGGGGCAATTTAATGGACAAATATGTGCAGGTAAAACCTGGAGAACAAATTCCCGTAGGTTCAGTAATTCCTTACTTTTATGTTTTAGGTGGTATTCCTGTTGATAAAATAAGCAATGGGACTGGCTTAACAACAAGCGGCGCTGCATTTGCCTTAAATGCAAATCCAGTTGAAAGCGGGGCGCCTTTTGCAGGTGTTGTTGTAATACAGGGCCCGTCTTATCCAGGTTACTACTATCGTATTAAAGTAACAAACCTTATAACAAGTGCCTTTTATTATCTAACTGATTCACTTTGGTTAGTTGGTTACCATCAGTTCCCATTACCGCCACATAATACCTATAAAACAATTGTTCCAGATGCAGGCCACTACTATGCTTATCAAAGCAAAGGACTTGACTTTGATGACAATATTGATAATGTGCTGGCGAGATGGACACCAGGAGGCAACGATAAATGGCAGATTGACCTTGATATTTTGGGTATTCCGGGAGTGTTCAGTAAAGTTATACAAATGGATAACACAGCCCCGGTAGCTATACTCAACATTGATAATAGTGGAGACTGTACACACTTCCACATCGGCGATACAATCACAGGCCATTATACTGCCACAGATGATTATATTTCCAGCTATGCTTTAAGTGCAAGCTTTGTGGGTTTGGTGGCAAGTGGTAACGTAAATACAATAAATACTCCATTCTCATTTGCAACAAGCCTTACCGGCTCACCTTGTGGAAGCATTAATCTTACCGTATACGAAAAAACAATACATGACAGCGTAAGTATTGGTTATTATAGTAACCAACAGGAAATTGTTTGTTTGCAACCCAAAGGAAAGTAAATTAAAGACAAGACAACTGCAAAATTAAGGGTTTCGGCTTAACCGCCGGAACCCTTTTGGTTATTTAGGTGTTTGGATAGGTGACAAAAAGATTGAGAAACTTTGATATTTATTAAGTAGGCTAACAACACTAAACATTGATTCAGCTAAAAGTCGGAATAGCAGAATTCGAACCTGAGGCCTCCACATCCCAAATGTGGCGCGAGATGCCTTGAAACCCGCAATCGTTTAAAATTTCTGAAAAGGCCCTGCATCAGGTCAATGTCATCTCTTCATTCTTTATTGGTATATCGGGAATAATCGATATACATTTGTACCATGGATCAGGTAGAGATATTCAAAGCGCTTTCTAACAAAACCCGGTTGCAAATACTCAACTGGTTGAAAGAACCGGAAGTAAGTTTCCCCGAGCAGGCTGTTTATGGCTATGAGGTTGGGGTTTGTGTAGGACAAATTCAACAAAAAGCGGGTTTAACGCAGTCTACCGTATCAGAATACCTGTCAACCCTACAGCGTGCCGGCTTAGTAAAGTCGACCCGTAAAGGGCAATGGACCTATTACCAGCGTAACGAGGAAACTTTTGCCGCTTTGAGCCTGCTGATCCAGTCAGAAATTTAATAATCACATTATTTATTAAATTAATTATGAGCACGAATAGCTTATTTACTCCCTTTCAGTTAAAATCATTAAATATCAGGAACCGCATTGTGATGGCGCCGATGACACGTTCATTTTCGCCAAATGGCGTGCCCACAGCTAATGTTGCCGCTTATTATCGTAAACGTGCCGAAGGTGAGGTTGGTTTGATCTTATCAGAAGGTACAGTAATCGATAGGGTATCTTCTTCCAACGATGGTAATATCC
>JAQBOY010000048.1 GCA_028287805.1 Mucilaginibacter sp. | reverse complement strand
AAGTAATTTTTTAGACTATGCGGGTGGATATGGGTTATTTACCCGTTTAATGCGCGACAAGGGTTTTAATTTTTATAATACAGATAAATTTTGCAAGAACCTGTTTGCCGAATATTTTGACTTGGCTGATCTGCCTGCGGATACGCATTTTGAAGCTGTTACTGCATTTGAAGTATTGGAACATTTAACCGACCCTATAGCTGAGATCAAACAAATGCTCCAATTTTCGGAGAACCTGATTTTTACAACTGAATTGCAGCCCCCCAATATTAAGTCGGTTACAGATTGGTCATACTTTTCAACAGAAACCGGACAGCATGTTTCATTCTACAATATCCAGTCATTAAATTATATAGCTGATCAATTAGGTTATAATTTTTATTCAGATGGTGCATTTATCCATTTATTAACTAAAAAAGCATTTAATTACAACCCATTAATCCCCCCTAAAGACAGCTTCTTATTAAGAAAAGCGAAGCGGTTTATCAATAAGTCTGAAAGAAAAAAAACAGGCAACCTGGAAAGCCTATTAATGACCGATTGGGAATATATTAAGAACAAGCTAAATAATTAATCGGCACTAAAAGTCTGCATCTCAATCAGCTTCCTGTATAACCCATTATGGCTAATTAGTTCATGATGATTGCCCTGCTCTACAATTTTGCCATTTTCTAATACTACAATGATTCAAAAAGGCTATGCCCTGTTGGCTGCGTCTTTACGGGAAGTAATGCATTTTTTGTTCGTAAAGATTTAATAGGGAATCATTTTGAAGCGCCTTATACTGCTGCTAATCATTATGAGCCAAACCGCGATTTTCTATATTATACCGCAGGGCATCCACGCAATCACAGGCCCGATTAATATTTTTTCAAAATATTGTTTACCAGCGATAGCCAGATCTTTTCACCGTTATAATTCCAATGGGTGTCTGAGTAGCAATAAATTTGCGTGCGTGCTTGCTTAAAACTTTCGCCGGCATCTATAACTTTTACCTTTAGCCTTTTATCATTTTGTACCAATGGGATCAGTTGATTGTAGGTATAATTATTATAGTGTGGATAAAGTATAGTTACTGGATTGGGAATGATTGCCATATAAACTTCATCAAACCCTTTTGATTTATAATAATCGTAAGTTTTATTTAATGCTTCTATAATACCATTTAGCTCTGGTTTTCCTATGGGCTTAAATGAGCTTTGCTTATAAATGGTATCAACTGTTATTCCATAAAGCAAATACCTTTTATCATCCGAAACATAGGCATCCGGGTTTATCCGGTTAAATAAGCTATAGCTCAATTGTGCTTTGAATTCTTTAAAAGGAGTCAGGAGCCTGTAGTCCCATAGGTTGAATTCAATATTAGCATCTACATCGTTTAGCTTGAAATTAAACCTGAAGTTGTTGGTGGGTTTAATGGCTGTATTTTGTACTGTTAATGATGGTTTAAAGTCAAAAAATCGGGTTAAATAAGCGGTGTCTTCATACACCAACCTGATATTACGCTCGCTTGATTCCAGTATTAAAATATTCTTTTTTGTTTTATCTAATGTTATTGGTGTAACCTGTCTGTCATTAAGCCTGGTAAAGGTTATTTTGTTAACGTGATAAAACAAAGAAGGGTCCGTAAAAATTTCCCATGTGTAACTATCACTAAGCGCATACAGGTCAATTTTTTTTGTTTCAGTGGCAGTAGTATCAAACTTCACCCTGTTATCTACTCCTTGCGGAGAATTGATTCTGAATTTGGGTAAGTAGCAAAAGCCATATAAATCGCCATATATATATTTATCTGAGCCCCACCATGCTTTTGATTTGTATTTAGCCTGGGCAAATAGCCTGGTCAAATCATTTACTGATGAAATGACGAGTATTAATAAGGTTACGATAAGTAGGGCAAAAGCAAGTATCTTCTTCATAATTAAAATTGAAAATAAATAAATTGCTTATTGTTAAATATCCCGAATAAATAGCATAACAGCATGATTATACTAAACATCACGATGAAAAAAGTTGTATTTTTTGTGCTGACGATGGCAAAATAGTATTCCTTAATTAGCAAGGCGACAATAAGGCAGATGGTGAACAATAGTTCAAATTGGTTAATCGCGAAATTAGTAGCGCCGCTAAAATTACCGGATAATATTTTACCCGAAATATAAAACGCTGTATGCACATTAGGCGAACGAAAAAATATCCAGGCAAACGAAACAAGTATAAATGTTATTAATGCCTGGAAAATACTTTTTAGGGCATTAGGTTTAAATGAATAGCCTGCTTTTTTGAGCAACATATTTTTAATTATCTCAACAATTAAAAATATGCCATGTAATGCACCCCAGGCAATAAAGGTCCAGTTAGCGCCATGCCAAAACCCGCTTATTAAAAAAACAATAAACAGGTTAAGGAACCAGCGTGGCACGGGCACCCTATTGCCTCCTAACGGAATATATAGATAATCACGAAACCAGGTTGAAAGTGAAATGTGCCAACGTGTCCAAAATTCATTAACCGAACGTGATAAATAAGGTGATCTGAAATTGGTCATTAAATCTATGCCCATTGTTTTAGCCGTGCCGATAGCCATATCAGAGTATCCTGAAAAATCACAATAAATTTGAAAGCTGTAGAGGCATGTTGCAATGGCCAGGTTACTTGCTGAGTTTTGCCGCGGGTGAGCATATACCGCATCAACCAATATAGATATCCTATCGGCAATTACTACTTTTTTAAATAGGCCAAATGCCATTTGCATTAATCCCGATTTAATATTTTCAAAATTAAACCGATGTTCCTCATGAAACTGGTGAAGCACATTTTGCGGGCGTTCAATAGGACCTGCTACCAATTGCGGGTAAAACATAACGTACAAGGCATAAATGCCAAAATGCTTTTCTGCCTTTTGGTTGCCGCGATACACCTCAATGGTATAGCTCATTGCCTGGAAAGTATGGAATGACAATCCTATTGGTAATAATATTTTAAGATAAAAGAGCTGCCCGGTGATATGTGCGCTATCGGCTAAATCATTAATGTTTGCCGCGAAAAAATTGTAATACTTAAATACACACAAAATGCCAACGTTGGTAACAATGCTAAGTATTAAGAAACGCTTTCTTTTTTTCTGATCAGCTATTTTTTCAAGATATATACCGGCGAAATAATCTATTATAATAGTCCCGGCCAGTATCAATATATATATCGGCACAAATGCCATATAAAAATAACAGCTTGCCAAAAGTAACAATAACCATCTGAATCTATGCGGGAGCAAATAATAGCCAACTGTTACAATGATATAGAACAGAAAAAACTGAAGCGAATTAAAAACCATTGATTACAGCGCCGAATAATTGCAAACTTAAATATTTAAGCTTAACATTTTGAACTTACTTATAACAGTTAGATTAAAAGGCTTTGAAAATTACTTTACTCACTCTAAATTAAATGGAATTGATGTTTAATACTGGGCATTTTTATAGTTCTCCTCCTGAAACTATTGATCCAAATGTATTTACATTTAATACTTTAGTTGGATTTGTTATTCCTGCATCCCACGCATTTGCTACAACCCCTACGCTTCAACCTATTTATTTATATTATAGCCCCAGCGGAGTGGATCATTTTATTTCCCCCGATCCTCTTATCACCAGTAAATTTCAAGGTTGGGCAAACGATGGGGGTTCGTTCCATGCTTATTTGACACAACAACCAGGAAGTGTACCTGTATATGAGTTTTATAATGGGCCAGGTGCAGACCATTACGATTCAACTAATCAGTTAGAAGTAAATGGTATTCCGGGATGGAATGTTAATGGAATTAAATTTTATGCTTATACAACTCAAGTCCCGGGCACAGTCCCAATTTATTTATTTTATAGCGTAAATGGAGTTGATCACTATCAATCCCCAGATCCAAATGCTGTGAACGGTTACTCGGGATGGTCGAATTATGGAGTTTCGTTTTACGCATTTCCATAAAAATAAAAGGTTAAGCGTTAAGTAAAGCTTTACTTAACGCTTAACCTTGTTATTACTGAATATGCTTAATGCTATTGGCAAAAACAATAAATTTATAGCTATTCGCCAAAAGTCTGCATTTCTATCAGTTTCTGATATAAACCTTTACCAGTTACTAATTGCTGATGTGTTCCTTGCTCAACGATTCTGCCGTTTTCCAGCACCACAATAATATCGGCATTTTGTATAGTGCTTAAACGGTGGGCAATAATTAATGAGGTGCGATTTTTCATCAGGTTATTCAAAGCGTCCTGTACTAATTTTTCAGATTCTGTATCCAACGCAGATGTAGCTTCATCCA
>JAQBOY010000019.1 GCA_028287805.1 Mucilaginibacter sp. | reverse complement strand
CTGTCGCCAGGCCCGATGATAAACTGTTAAGTAATGTAGAAGTATATCCTAATCCTATAACAGATCAGATCAATTTAAAATACATTATATCACGCAATTCAAATGTTAGTATAAAAATGATGGATGTATTAGGGAATAATATAATTACCTTATTTTCACAAAGAGTTGAACCGGGCGAACAAACTTTCAGCTATGCCTTAAATAATAAATTATCCCGTGGTTTTTATTTTATACGTGTAGTTGCAGGCACCGAATTTGTGATCAGGCGGATATCGGTATTGTAGGTTGTTGTGTTGTATAAGAGGTGGTAAAAATTTGAATATTCATAGCGATAGGATTTAAACCCATCGCTATTTTGTTTAAAGTCATTTAACATTTATAACCACTTCAACTTTTACAACATTTTCAACTACTTTTACAATTATTACAACTACTTCAACTTAATATGAAAATAATTGCCATTGGCCGTAACTATGCCGAACATGCCAAAGAGTTAAATAATCCTGTCCCTACAGCGGCCCCGGTAATTTTCATGAAACCAGATACCGCCCTGTTAAAAGATAATAAGCCTTTCTATCATCCTGATTTTTCGGAAGATATCCATCATGAAATTGAAATTGTATTAAAGGTATGCAAAGAAGGCAAACACATCAACGAAAAATTTGCTGCCGATTATTTTGATGAAATTGGGTTAGGCGTTGACTTCACCGCGCGCGATATACAAGCCAAACATAAGGAAAAGGGCTTGCCATGGGAATTAGCCAAAGCTTTTGATGGCTCGGCCCCAATAAGTGACTTTTTACCCAAATCGCAATTTGCAGATTTGTATGACCTTAATTTTAAACTGGATGTTAACGGGCAAACCCGGCAGGCAGGCACCACCAAAGACCTGCTTTTTAAATTTGAGTTTATTATAGCATTTGTTTCAAAATACATTACCTTAAAAAAAGGTGACCTTATTTTTACCGGTACGCCGCAGGGAGTTGCAAAAGTAGCTGTTGGCGACAGGCTGGAAGGATATTTAGAAGATCAGAAAATGCTTGATTTTTACGTTAAGTAATTGAATCAAACTCGCCCTTTAATTTTAATTTCTCTTTCAGCGTAAATGAAGAGAGTTTGTCGAGCCGAAGCAAAGACCTGGTGAATAATCACCGGTTTGCTGATAAAAGATATTAATAAATGATACAAAAAACACTGTTAATTTTTTTCTCCGTTTTCACTATATATTTTACTACCAGCGCTCAAAGTACCATACAAAGCAGGGAATATCCCAAAAGATTCTTCAGGTACCCGCTTGATCTTCCGCCAAGTACAGCCGGATCATTTGGCGAGCTAAGGCCAAGTCATTTTCATGCCGGTTTGGATTTTAAAACCAATCAGCGCCCCGGCTATCCGGTACATGCCGCTGCTGATGGCTATGTATCACGGGTTCGTGTACAATTTGGCGGTGGTGGCAATATCGTTTACATTGCCCACCCTAATGGTTATACCACGGTTTATATGCATAACGAACGCTTTAGCCCTGAAATTGCAAAAGCAGTACGCGATTATCAATACCAGCATCAGCAATTTGAGGTTGATTTTAATTTGCAGCCTTCACAGATAAATGTATGCAAAGGAGATGTTATTTCTATCTCGGGGAGTACAGGTGCAGTAGCAGGGCCACATCTTCATTTTGAGATCAGGGATACCAAAACTGAGGAAACTATTAATCCGCAGCTTTTTGGGATAACCATTCCCGATGCTATAGCTCCGGCAATTAATGGCATTGGCATATACCATTTGGATAACAAGCCTTTTAGTGAAAAAACACGTCATGAGTTCTTACAGGCAGCCGGCGGTGCTGGTCATTATCATTTAGTAAAACCAGGAGTTATTACCTTAAACGGCCAGATAGGGTTTGGTATTAATGCCAATGATATGAACAGCAGTTCGGCAAATCACAACGGGATATATTCTCTTGAATTAAAACTGGATGGCAAAACAGTATATACCTTCGTAATGGAGCGGTTTGCTTTTGATCAAACCCATGCTATCAACGCGTATATTGATTATCCTGCTTATGTATCTTCAAAACGCATGATGCAAAAGTGCTTTATATTGCCCGGTAGTAAAATATCCCTGTATCCGCAATCAGAAAACAGGGGCATTATTAATTTTGATGATGACGCTTTGCATGATGTAGCGTATATAGTTAAAGACGTTGCCGGCAATACTTCAACCTTAAATGTTAAAGTAAGATCGCAGCACCTGGAGCACTCAATTGATATACCTAAAGCACCGGGCACCCTGTTTCATTATGATCAAAAAAATGAATTTGATAACGGCAAGGTTAAAGTTGTGGTAATGCCGGGAAACCTGTATGATGATGTAGACTTCACCTACTCAGCTTCACCAATGTTGCCGGGAAACTTCTCGCAGGTGCATCATATTCATAACCGGTTTACCCCAGTACATGATAAATACAGTATATGGATAAAACCTGATAAAGATTTGGGCCGGTTTGCAGATAAGGCTGTTATTATAAGCACCACCGGGGGATGCGATAGCAGTATGTACAATAATGGCTATGTTAAGGCCCTGGCAAAAACATTTGGCGATTTTTATATCAAGCTGGATACTGTTCCTCCGCATATAATGCCAATCAACATTAGCAGCGGAAGAAATATGGCTGCGTCACGCAGTATTTTTGTGAAAATAGGCGATAATTTATCGGGTATAAAAAGTTATAACGGTAAAATAGATGGCAAGTGGGTTTTAATGGAGTGGGATTATAAAACTAAAGTACTAAGTTATACCTTTGATAAAGACGTTACACCGGGCAAACATATTTTTGAGTTGACGGTTAGCGATAACAAAGACAATGTTTCACAGTACATCACAGATTTTTACAGATAAGTTGATTAAGAGAGCGGTTTATTAGGTGAGTAGTTTTGAATTATTAACTTAATCAACATAATAAACTTAATCACCAAATAACTAAATATATGGCAAAACTTAAAGAAGGCGATAAAGCGCCAGACTTTACCGCGAAAGATCAAAATGGCAATACAGTCTCTTTATCAGATTTTAAAGGAAAAACTGTTGTTCTATATTTTTATCCGAAAGATGATACACCCGGCTGTACTGCCGAAGCCTGTGATTTTAGGGATAATTACCAATCATTGATAGGCAAAGGGATTGAAGTAATTGGGGTAAGTACAGATGATGAGAAGTCACATAAAAAATTTGAAACCAAGTTTAATCTTCCCTTTCCGTTAATTGCCGATACCGGTAAAGAAATTGTGGAGGCTTACGGCGTTTGGGCTGAAAAAAATAATTATGGTAAAAAATATATGGGCACCGTGCGCACTACCTTTATCATAAATGCTGATGGCGATATTGAGAAAGTAATTGATAAGGTTGACACCAAAGCCGCGTCGCAACAGGTATTGGACTTATTATAATAAATAATAAGTACTTTAGTATTTTAAACCTAAATCAGCTTAATCAACTTTCTAACCAATCAACTATTAAACAATAAAAATACATACATGCCATTACAGGTTGAAGACGCAGAGATATTAAGTAAGTTTCAGGATGAAAGAACGCGGAATGAGGCATTTAACCTATTGCTGCATAAATACCAGCAAAAAATTTACTGGCATATACGCCGCATGGTGATTGACCATGATGATGCTGATGACCTGGTTCAGGATGTATTTGTTAAGGTTTGGAAAAATTTGCCCGGTTTTAGGAATGATGCCCAGCTATATACCTGGATGTACCGCATAGCTACCAATGAATGTATTACCTTTTTAAATAAGAAAAAGCAAAAAAATAATGTTTCATTGGATGATGTATCCTATGAACTGGCTAATACATTAGCCGACTCAAGCTATTTTAATGGTGATCAGGCTCAAAAAAAATTACAGCAGGCTTTAGTAACTTTGCCCGAAAAACAACGGCTGGTATTTAACATGAAATATTATGATGATATGAAGTATGAAGAAATATCACAGGTGTTAGGAACAAGTGTGGGGGCATTAAAAGCATCTTTTCACCTGGCTGTTAAAAAAATAGAGTCATATCTGCTGGCAAGAGATTAATTTTATGAAATTTTAATGAAATTTTTAAACCTTTTGCTTAAAAATGCATCTATAAGTAACTATGACAACTGATATGGAAAATAGGGAGTGGCTTAATGATTATCCGTTACTAAAACAGGTGAATTCAAATAACCCGTTTACAGTACCTGATGGTTATTTTGATGAGTTAGAGCAGCGGGTAACATCGGGAATCTGGTTGGATGAATTAAAAAATAAAACGCCTTTGAGCGGCTATACAGTTCCTGAAAATTATTTTGAAGAATTGAACAGCAATATTCAAAGCAGGATAAATATTGAAAATGCTTTAGCGGTTAGTGAAAGTTCGGGCTTTATAGTTCCCGAAAATTACTTTGAGGAATTGAACAGCAATATTCAAAGCAGGATCAATATCGAAAATGCTTTAAACAAGGAGAATACCGGCTATACAGTTCCTGAAAATTATTTTGAGGGCTTAAATAACCAAATAAAAAGCAGGATATTAGTAGAGGATGCGTTAATGGAAACACCAGAAGCATTTACTGTTCCTCCGGATTATTTTAACCATTTAAACAAAAGAATACTTAATAAAACAGTAAATCAGGACATTGTAAAACATAAGAGTGCTGTAATAAGGTTTTTTTCGTCAACCGCATTTAAATACGCTACTGCTGCCTGTTTTGCAGTAATGATAGGGACCGGTGTATTACTTAAACAAACCTTTGCGCCTTCTGCTGTGCATAAACGTTCTTTTTTACATCAGCAATTATCAAATGTTCCGGTTAATGATATTCAAAGTTACCTTCAGTTAAGCGTTGATGGTAACGATACCCAGCATGCTGTTGTTGATGAAGACTTGCCTGTAAATGATACAGAGTTAAATAGTGCTTTACAAGATTATGCAAATACTCAATAACAGTATATGATAAATAAGTTTGGCAAATATATTTTTGTTGTTTTATTAATATTAGGCATTGGCTATAACGCGTTTGCACAGGGAGGCCGAATGCCTATGCAAAATTTCCGTCAGGGCAGCTTTAACAGGCCGGATAACCAGGCATTCAAACAACAACCGGGATTAAAAAAAGTACAGGTTATAAAGGAAAATTTTATTAGCCGGCAACTTGCCTTAACGCCGGAGCAATCTGAAAGGTTTTTGCCATTATATCGCCAATATCAACAGGAATCAGGTAACATAAGACACTTAAAACGTTTAAATAATTCTGATGCACAGGCAAACGGAGCTGACCAGGTAAATAAAGACCTGTACTATGAACGGCAGTTGGTAGATATCAGGCAGCGTTATACCGAGGAGTTTTTAAAAATAATGCCTCCCGAAAAAGTTAGCCTTATCTTTAAAAGTGAGCGTGCCTTTAATGATGAAGTGATCAGACAATTAAATGAACGTAACGTTCCTCCTTCGGGTAATTAAATTAATTTGATTTTAATAACTAAAGGCTTGCCATATAAAGTGGTAAGCCTTTAGTATTTTTGCCGTATGTTAACCCTTCGCCAACTGTTTTTAGCCAATAACGCGCAAACCACAAATTTCCCCCTGTTACTGGAATTTGACCGGGCACAGGGAATATACTTATATAATAAAGAAGGTAAACCTTACATTGATTTAATATCGGGCATAGGGGTAAGTAACCTGGGCCATAGTCACCCAAAGGTGATCAGCGCTATTAAGGAGCAGTTAGATAAATATATGCACCTGATGGTTTATGGCGAATATGTACAAACCCCGCAAGTACGGTTTGCCGAAAAGCTTACCGGTATTCTTCCCCCAAATTTACAATCGGTTTATTTTGTAAATTCCGGAGCCGAAGCTGTAGAGGGCGCCTTAAAGTTAGCCAAGCGCTTTACCGGCAGGCAACAGGTCATCTCTTTTCATAATTCTTACCATGGCAGCACGCATGGCGCGTTAAGCGTAATGGGTAATG
The DNA here is from genome assembly GCA_028287805.1 of Mucilaginibacter sp. Taxonomy (GTDB): domain Bacteria; phylum Bacteroidota; class Bacteroidia; order Sphingobacteriales; family Sphingobacteriaceae; genus Mucilaginibacter. Next base: position 81 of record JAQBOY010000019.1, on the reverse strand, counting down.
AGGAGTATAAACAAGCTTACCGCCCATTATTACCGGGTATTAATTTTATCCGGTTTAATCAGATGGACGATCTGAAGTTCA
>JAQBOY010000003.1 GCA_028287805.1 Mucilaginibacter sp. | reverse complement strand
ATAAATTTGGCACCAATGTTTTTAATCATCCTCAAATTATCATCAAAATTTTGTTGATCAGTAAGCAAATTTTGCATTGTAATAGACCGGTCCAGATAATTTTCCAGCACTTGCCGCGAGATTTTATTTTTAAATTTATAATCCCTGCTTTTGTCTTTCAAAGGGTTAACTACTCCGGTTCTTGCCAAATTTCCGGAAATTGTTGCAGCATAACCTGAACAATTAATTATTATAAAAATCGTAATCAGTTTTGCACATATTGTTATGTTGCAAGTCCATCCTTTTAAAAGCACTTTTTTAAGTGTGTTCATAATTTAGCTTTATATATTAATTCATTTCAATAGCAATAGAGCTATGCAGGTGTCATTAAATAAATTGGTTATGGTGCATCATTTAAAAAAGAAGGGGCATATCTTCTTCCTTTAAATAGAACAGGTCAAATAAATAGAACAGATCAAATTTAACTTTCTAATTGAAAATGAGAACACTATTTAGGAATAAATGTATCTTAGCTCAAGAACCAACCAAATTATAACCTAAATTACAACTTAAATGAAAGCTTATTTTAAACCTGCTTTTATTGCTGTTTGTTTGTTCCTGGTAGTTGCAGGCAAAACATTCGCTCAAGGGCTTATTCCATTTGAAGGTGAAAAAACCACCTGGCACGGCTATGACCGCTATGACTATTTAATGGATATGGAAACGCTCGCCATTAAACCTATTAAAGCCACCCCCGAAGAGAAAACCGGGATGGATGATAAGAATACCCCAAAAGGCCAGGTTCGCTGTATTATTATTGTACCCAAAAACGCTGCTCCCGGCAATCCCTGTACATGGAGGGGTTTTTACTGGGATCATGAACCACAATCAGAAGTTGAATTGCTCAAAAGAGGTTTTCATGTAGTTTATATCAATATTGATCCGGGCAAAGAATGGGAAGCATGGTATGATTTTTTCACCAGGCATGGCTTATCAACCAAACCTGCTTTTAGCGGCATGAGCCGTGGTGGTATCAATGAATATGCGTGGGCCACTACTCATCCCGATAAAGTTTCCTGTCTCTATGCTGATAACCCTGCAATAAGGCCGGAAAGTTTTGCCAGGCTGGATCTGTTGGTTAAAAAAGACATACCGGTATTGAGTATATTAGGTACTGAAGATTTTTTGTTGCCAACCAACGCAGTGCCTATTGAAGAAACTTATCTTCGACTTGGCGGACGCATGAGCATGATGATAAAGGAAGGTACCGCGCACCACCCGCATAGTATAAAAGATGCGACACTTATAGCCGACTTTGTAGAGCAGAACGTAAAACCAACCGTAAGCGACCCGCTTTTTGCAGATACCAATGCCTTTATGAAATCCTACTATTACAACCTTGATAATACCTACAAGTATCTTAAAATAGAAAATACTTACGCCACCTGCCGTGGCCCCTGGTTCACCCCTGCTTATGCTGTTTATATAGCCAAAGGCAATAGCAAATATGGCGTAAAAGGATTAACCATTATTGCTCCCAATAAACCTGCCCCAGGCAAACCTTGGGTTTTCAGGGCCGACCGCGTTTTGCCACGCGACGCTACAGTAGAGCAGGCTTTACTGGCTAAGGGATATTATATAGTAATACCTCCAATTACAGCACAGTCTGGCCCGGTACGTAAGCAATGGGATGATTTTTATACTATGCTTACCAGTAAAGGGTTCTCTAAAAAACCGGTAATGGAAGGTACCGGCGCTAATGGAGGCGAAGCTTATGAATGGGCCATATTCAACCCGGACAAAGTATCTTGTATCTACGTGGATAATGTGGCCATGCGCAGTTTAATGGAGAAAAAACAACCTATTGATACACTGGCTCCATTAGCTAAAGCAGGTATACCCACCTTACATGTAAGCGGTGCTTCTGATCCATGGTTAACAACCGATACACGTGTTGCAGAACAAAAATACAAAGCGCTTGGCGGACATATGACTGTTATAACCATTCCAGGCGAGGGGCACTTTCCACGTGTACCGAGAGACCCAACGCCAATAGTCGCTTTTATTGTTAAGAATACTAAACAATAAATTAAATGCTGACCCTTTTAGTAAGAAATATGATCAGCCATGCTTCCAACCAATAGCAACCGCGAATTATTAAAAAATAATTCCAAATTGCAGTGCTGTAGTATATGATTGCGGCAAATTATTGCCATACCGGGCTGGTTCACTTAATGACATATAAAGCTGATAATCCTTTTTATTGGCTATTATTTTACTAAATACAGGAGTCACCCCATATCTGCCGTCTGTTTGAAAAGCAAGCCGCGGAATAATGGTAAACCCATGAGGAAAACGGAACATAACGCCTGGATGAAAAAGCATGTAATTCATTTTGGTTGATCCGTTTTGTGATAACATAAACGGCACCATTTCCATACTGAAACCTAAATGGTCACTCTTTAAAAGATTAAATCCAAAAGGCAAACCGAATGCCGTACTTTTTGAAAAGTTGGCGGTAAAGCCCTTATCATTAAAAGTACCAATTGGCGCCAG
>JAQBOY010000480.1 GCA_028287805.1 Mucilaginibacter sp. | reverse complement strand
CGGGCCATCAGTTAATTTAACAGTAACATTTGCAGAACTGGAATTTGTACTGCTCTTTTTACAAGAGACAATTCCTAAAGATAAGATCGTAACGGCAATAAGAATTAATTTTTTCATAATTGGGTTTAGCTAATAGGTTTAAATTAGCTTGTATAACGAAAAAGTTACAATAATTGTTCGCAATATAATACTAATACTGATTTTACATGGGGAAATAGACCAACTATTTTGGTTAGGCTTAATTCATAAAAGCTTGATTGCGAAATATTTTAAACTTGTATTATATTTTTTTATTAAAAAAGCATACAAATTGTAACTGTTTATTAAAAAATGCCGTACAAGTAGCCAAATTAGTTCTATTGGAGTTTTACTTCAATAAATTAAAAAAATATGAAGAGTTTGAGTTCGATGCTTTTGAAAATAAACCTAATGATATAGGAAGAATTTTCTTTTAACATAAAGGCCATAGTATTTAAAGTTAGTGATAGCCCCTAACTTTTATATCGAACAATCATCATAACAAAATTATCAGGTATATAATTACTCTGCTTTTTAGCGGACTGGGATTCTTATTTTTTTGATTATAAATGAAAATTGTTCTTGTTAATGCAGTATGATACAACAAATAATACATAAATACTTTAAATAAATTAAAATATTCTTTAAAACCCCTATTTAATAACTATTTTTTATACCCTTTATGAAAAAACTACTTTTAGCCGCAATCATCCTTTTTAATTTTTCCTGCAAAAAAGACGCACAATTAAAAACAACCAACAACTATCAAACTCCAACCTCCATGTCAAGCCTGGCAACCACCAACATGGTTGATGTTAAATCGCAAGGTGCAAAAGGTGATGGAGTAACTGATGACACCCAAGCTATTATAAAAGCTATGGCTTATGCAAAAGCAAACAACATCGCTTCAATTTATTTTCCTGACGGAACTTATTTAATTGGTGGAGCTGGCAATACCAGCGGAGTTATACCATTAGTTGATGGCGTAGGTATGGCAGGAAACAGCCCTGCTACCTGTCACCTTCACTTATCAGGTGGCCGGTATAACCCACCTTCAATATTTTACCAGGCCTGGTGGAATAACCCCACTATCAGCAATATTGTTGTGCAGGGAATCGACCTTGATGGTATGAGTTTTGCTCAAACTTTTGCATCTTCTTATGAATTCTGTCATGGGCTTAGTATAAATAACGGCCAAAACATTGAAATAAAGAATTGCAAGTTCGAAAATTTCAGAGGAGATGGTTTGCTGTTTGGCGATACATTTGAAAGCTCTTTAAACCAACATATTACTTACAATGTAAATATTCATGATAATGAGTTTTTTAATATTTACCGGGAAGGAACCATGTTTTGCTGTACAAATGGCGCTTCTTTTTACAATAACAATGTACATGGTAATGGCTATTTAGTTGGCGGGGTGGATATAGAAAGACACAGTGTTAATGAAACTGTGATGAATATATCCGTTTACAATAACCTGTTTAATTTTACTGATGGATATGGCCCTGTTGAACGTGGCGGCCCGAGTGTAAAGTATCGCAGAGCAGTAACAATGTCCTTTTTCTATAATGGCTATACAAATGGTGTTGTTGATGGTCTTAGCGGATCGCACAAAATATACAATAACGCGATTTACCAGGGACAGATTGATTGCTGGGGACATATAAACGTTAGCATCAACAATAACTCATTCACTAATACTTATGAAAACATTGCAGGTGTAAACTGGTTAACAGCACCGGCTGTAAATATTGCAGATCCTGCATCAACTACAGGGCTTAAAAATATAGATGTTAAAAATAATAATATAAACTCAACCATGTCTGGCAATGGAATAGCTTTCAATCACTATTCAAATGTTGGCGCTCATGCAAATACAATAACCGGAACACAGGGGGATGGCATATCCATTTTAAACACCACTGGTGTTATTGATTCTAATACTATTTCAAATGTTGGGCTTACCACCAAAAGAGCTTCAGGAATTGTTGTCAATGGAAATACCCCTGGATTATTTGTATATAAAAACAAAGTAACAGATACCAGAAGCGGTACAAACCGTACAGTGAACTTTGCTGTTCAGATACAAAGCCCCAATGGCGGTGGTACTCCTCCGGTAATTGACAGCAATACGGGAGTAAACCTGTTCCAGGGTGTTGTTTCAGAATACTATTACCAGAGAGGTTATGCTGTTTTAAGTGGTAATATAGCAGGGTAATTATAAATATTGCAACTCTTGTGATGAATTAAATTTTAAAAATACCCCATAAAATCAATTTTAAAGCCAGTAATGACAACATTACTGGCTTTGTTTTTTGGAGCAATTTTTTATCTTCATCATAGATGGGCATAACATTGCATCCTTTTATTATTATTGCAAATAATAAAACAGACCTGTTACAAACCAACCAATAAACAAAGCTGCTATCCATTAGATTATTTAAAATCTTTAATATTGGAAATAGTTGACCAGGAAGATATACCTGTTATAATAAAATTATGGCATTGAATTAATATGTTTAATAAAATAGCTGTTTCTATAAAAGTAAATAAGCTTTATGCCGTTTTTTGTATGAGCTTATTGCTGTTATTATTAAGCTATAAAGGTTATTCGCAAAGTTTAGGCGATCCTATTGTTAATATCACCTTTGGTTCGGGCACGTCCCCTCGTTCCGGATCTTTGCCGGCCGATTCCGGTTCTACCACTTATAATTATAGTACTGGTTCTCCCAATGATGGCAATTATACCATTGCCAACACCACAATGGGTATGAATTCCGGTTGGTGGACAACCACCGATCACACGGGGAATGCGGGAGGTTATATGATGGTGGTTAATGGAAGTTATGAGCCAGGTATTTTTTATACACGTACAATTAAAAGTTTATGCGGCAATACTACTTACCAGTTTGCAGCCTGGATTAAAAACTTGTTAAACTACAATGGCATTTTACCCAATGTTACCTTTTCTATTGAAACTACGGATGGAACAGTATTAGGCTCGGGCAATACCGGAAATATACCAACAGGTAATACCTGGATACAATATCCATTTACTTTTAGCACTCCTGCTAATACAGAATCCATTGTTATAAAAATGATAAATAACGCACCGGGAGGAAAAGGTAATGATATCGCCATTGATGATATTACCTTCAGGCCTTATGGGGCGAAAATAGCTGCTGCTTTTGACCAGTCAACAACTTTAAATAGTTTTTGCGCGGGTTATGCACAAAATCTCACCATTAATGCCACAACAGCACTTCCCGCCGGATATGCGCAAAAAATTCAATTACTGGTCAATGGTGTTTGGACTGATCAGAGTACCGGGGGTACCGCCTCTTCCATTACTGTTCCATCGCCGATAATAGCAGGTACTTACTATTATCGTATTGTTACTTCCCTGGCAAATAACATCAATTCGTCTCAATGTGTGGTAGCATCTAATCAGCTTACTTTAACGGTAAACCCCATGCCCACAGCTACCTTTTCCGTTCCTGATACTACCTGTTCAGGCGGCACAGCTGTTTTTACTGACCAATCTGCTGTAGTAGGAGGTATTATAACCGGCTGGCAATGGAATTTTGGTGATGGGCAGGCAGTTGCAGGTCAAAATACGTCTTCTTTAAAAAATCCTTCCCATACCTATACTAAGGCGGCAGTTTACCCGGTTACTTTAACGGTAACTTCAAATAACGGTTGTTCAGCAACAGCAACCAAAAACGTTACAATTAATGGTTCTGTTCCGGTTGCCGCTTTTACGGTATTAAATTCAACAGAACTTTGTAGTAACCGGGAGGTTTTTTTTACTAATCAATCAACAGTAGACTTTGGAAATATTACCAAAATACAGATGTATTATGATTATGGCAATCAGCCAACTGTAGTTGAAACAGATAACAATCCTTATTATAATAAACTATACCGCCATACTTACATCAAATTTGCTACTCCGGCTGCTAAAAATTACCAGGTACGCATGTTAGCCTATTCGGGAGTTACTTGTGTTGCCGAAATAGATAAAACCATCACCCTTTTGGCAACCCCACAACTTATATTTACTTCACCTGCCTCAGTTTGTATAAATGCCGGTACACTACAGTTAACCGCTAAAGAAACCAATGGTATTGCAGGCTCTGGCATCTATTCAGGCACCGGCGTAAGTTCATCAGGGTTATTTAACCCAGCTACCGCGGGTGTCGGTACATTTGCTGTTAGTTATATTTATACAGCAAATAATGCCTGTGCCGATACCATTAGTCAAAATATTACGGTAAATGAATTACCCATTGCTAATGCAGGGCCCAATATAACCGTATTAGAAGGAGGCAGTGCTGCACTAAAGGCCATAGCAAGCGGCGATAGTTTGGTTTATTCCTGGTATCCTGCTACTTATTTAAGCAATAGTACGGTATTACATCCTGTGTCAACACCTGTAGCTGATATTGTTTATGTGCTTACAGTAACTAATACCAAAGGATGTTCGGCATCAAGTCAGGTTACTGTTAGTGTATTAAAAAGCCCGATAATACCCAATACTTTTACCCCTAATGGTGATGGAATAAATGATACCTGGGCTATAAAATATTTAGAGAGCTACTCCAACGCAACAGTTGAAGTATTTAATCGTTACGGACAAAAAGTTTATTACTCAATTGGTTATCCTATTCCCTGGGATGGACGGTATAATAGCGCTGATCTGCCTGCCGGTGTGTATTATTATGTAATTAATCCCATGCATGGCCGAAAGGTTCTTTCTGGCTGGGTAAGTATTATAAGGTAGAAAGGATACTGTTTCCATCGCTGGATTAAGGAGAATTGAATTAAAACGTTTGGGCTATCTTCCTGTCGGGATAGTCAATCCTACCGCTTTTTCTAACCCCATTTACCGTCATGTGCACAATATTAAGCTGGTCATCAAAAATATTATGCAGCAGGCTTACATCTGCTTCTATTTTTTTCGGAACAGGTGTTTTCTCTGATTCAAGGTAAACATTTATCGCTTCGCGGTTCAGTTCAAAACCAAGGTAGTTGATAGGAACAGCAGTATTTCCAGCTTTTATTTGAAGGTGAGCATTTAAGTAGTTTTTCACTAATACATCCATAGCCGCATGCATTGCTGGTTTTTGTAAATCTGTTTTTGATTGATATTGCTTTTGTAGCGCTAATTCAAAGTCATCAGTAAAAATTGTGCAAATAACCTCTAACTTATTATCCTGCACATTATAGCTAATATCAGTAGTGCTTACATGTAATGGATGAAAGCTGTTGTTCGGGTTCTTTTTCACAGGCGCCAACCCGCCAAACAAGGAAAAAAATAATATCGATCTGTAAAATAAAACTGGCATAACGTAAACCTGATTCGTCAAAGCTAAAAATCGTGCTAAATTTACGGTTCAATACTCATTTAATCATGTCGGACTTTTTTTTTTATTTTGGTTTGGGATGGCAGCATATTATCAGCTTCGACGCTTTAGACCATCAGTTGTTTATCCTGGCCCTCGCATCTGTCTACACATTTAAAAATATTAAACAGGTATTGATACTGGTAACCGCGTTTACTATCGGCCATTCCTTAACCTTAGCTTTAAGCGTACTTGATGTTATCCGCTTTTCGAGCAAATGGGTTGAGTTTTTAATACCCTGCACTATATTTATTACCGCCATTAACAATATACTGCTCATTGATAAAAAGAATGCGAGCGCCAAAATAAATTATTACCTGGCTTTAGGGTTTGGATTGATACACGGGATGGGGTTTGCAAATGCTATACGTATTATGCTGGCCCGTGACCAAACCATTGGATTAGGCCTGTTTGGTTTTAATATTGGATTAGAGGCAGGGCAAATTTTGGTGGTAGCTATCATTTTAGTTACGGCTCAGATCTTTCTTAATTTTATAAAGGTATCGCGCAGGGATTGGATATTTTTCTTATCTTCAGGTGTTTTTGCATTAGCTGTTAAAATGGCTATTGAAAGAGCGTAGTTTTTAATTTAAACTATATTTTTTAACTGATTTTAATATGAAGCGTTTTTGTACAAGTGTATTATTTACCATTAGCATTACCGGTGCTGCTTTTGCCCAGGATATTCAAAACAATCCGGGTAGTAATCACGGTAATAAATTTGAGCAGTTAGGTACTATATTAAGTACTCCTAATGAACAGCGTACAGCCAGTGGTGCTCCCGGTACAAAATATTGGCAACAGCGTGCTGATTACAATATTAAATGTGAACTGGACGAAAAAAATCAGAAGCTGACCGGAAGTGAAACAATTACCTATTTTAACAATTCTCCTGATCCGCTTACCTATATTTGGTTACAACTGGACGAAAATCAGCATAGTACGGTAAATAGCGCTAATTATCAAAACAGTTCAACGATGCCCAAGGGCGGCACAGCTATACAAAGCCTGGAACGTAATAATGATCATGTAAGTGATGTTGATAATGGCTATGGTGATATTATTACCAAATTGACTGATGCTACCGGTAAGAAATTAAGTTATACCATCAATAAAACGATGATGCGTATTGACTTGCCTTTTGCCTTACAACCGGGTCTGAAATTTGTATTTAATGTTGACTGGTATTATAAAATATCTGACCGCCTGGCCATGGGTGGCAGGGGAGGTTACGAATTCTTTCCCGAAGATGGCAATTACTTGTTTACTATGACGCAATGGTATCCGCGTTTATGTGTTTACAGCGATTTTCAGGGATGGCAAAACCATCAGTTTGCCGGTCGGGGGGAATTTGCTTTGACCTTTGGTAATTTTAAGGTACAAATGACTGTTCCTGCAGATCATATAGTTGGCGGTACAGGCGAATGTATTAACTATGCGTCCGTATTAAGTCCTGATAGATTGAGCCGCTATCAAAAAGCTAAAACAGCTTCAGTTCCTGTTGAGATTGTTACGCTGGCTGAAGCGAAAAAGGCGGAGGCTACACCAAGCAAAGCTAAAAAAACATGGATTTTCCAGGCTAATAATGTTCGTGATTTTGCATGGACCTCATCACGAAAATTCATCTGGGATGGAATGGGCCAGCAAGTAAGCGGTAAAAACATCATGTGCATGAGCTATTATGCAAAAGAAGCTTATAGTTTATGGAGTAAATACTCCACCAGGTTAGTGGCACATACCGTAAAAACTTATTCAAGCTTTACTTTCCCGTATCCTTACCCGGTTGCACAAAGCGTAGAAGCTTCAAATGGTATGGAATACCCCATGATCTGTTTTAACAATGGCCGCACAGAAAAGGATGGCACTTATAGTGAAAGTGTCAAAAATGGTATGATAGGGGTTATTATCCATGAAGTTGGACATAACTTTTTCCCGATGATTGTAAACAGCGATGAGCGCCAGTGGACATGGATGGACGAGGGTTTGAACTCATTTGTTGAATACCTTACAGAAGAGTTATGGGATAATAAATATCCAACTAAAAGGGGAGGAGCCTATACTATTATTGATTATATGAAGCTGCCAAAGAACCAGTTGGAGCCTATAATGACCAACTCTGAAAACATTGTTCAGTTTGGCCCAAATGCCTATTCAAAGCCGGCTACCGGGTTAAATATTTTAAGAGAAACCATTATGGGGCGAAAGTTATTTGATTACGCTTTTAAAGAATATGCCAAACGCTGGGCATTTAAGCATCCTACACCTGCAGACTTTTTCAGGACCATGGAAGATGCCAGCGGCGAAGACCTGGATTGGTTTTGGAGAGGCTGGTTTTATGGAACCGACCCGGTAGATATATCACTGGATTCTGTAAAAGTAGCTAAGGCTAATGTAAATGGCGAACCCGTTGCATTAGATGAAGGCAACAGAAGAGGCGGAGCTGGTCTGCAATCAGCTAATAAAGGGGTAGGCGGCCCATTGCTGCCTCCTTTTGACGATATTTCAAAAATCAGAAACAGAGAAGATAAAAGCATTCAGTTTTATACGGATAAAGATACAGTTACCCATGATTTTTACTGGAAATATGCCAGAGGATTAGTGAGTGTAGATCAGGATAAATATGATCTTAAATTAAAAAGCCTTCCTCCACGCCAGGTATCACCTGAAGCCTTAACCAGTGAAGAGAAAGCGAAATATGCAGGCAAATACTTTTATGAGTTGACTTTCAGTAACAAAGGTGGTTTGGTAATGCCAATCATTGTAGAATTTACCTATAAAGATGGCACTAAACAAATTGATCGCATCCCGGCTCAAATATGGCGGTTGAATGAAAAGCATGTATCTAAATTCTATGTTCAGGATAAGGAAGTGGCTTCTATTAAATTAGACCCTATGCGTGAAACGGCCGATATTGATGAAAGCAACAACTACTGGGGACAATTACCGGAACCATCAAAATTTTCGTTGTTTAAACAACGTATTAGCGGTGGCAGCACACGCGGGCAATCTGTAGGTGTAAATCCAATGCAGGTAGTTAAATAGCGCTAATAAAGCATTGATTTCATTTGAACGCCAGTGAGAAAAGATTTCTTACTGGCGTTTTCTATTTGTATAGGTCATTCTAACTGGAATCTTTTTTAATAACGTCATCGTAACTTATCCGGTGTAGAAGATCCTTCGCTGTCGCTCAGGATGACAAGCAGTGGTTTTTGTTATCAAGCAACTTCGAACTCGTTTGTCATCCTGAGCGACAGTGAAGGATCTTCTCCGGGAGAAAAGTATATGTATGTCCTAATAGTGAAGAAGATCTTTCGTTTAGGATGATAAACCTTTTATGTCATTCAATGATTTAAAAACTCAAATAACACCTACGGTAAGGCAAAGGCTACATAATTACCTCCCGGTTTTTGGCCCCGGGCACCACCTGCTGCAATCACTATATATTGTTTCCCATTCATCTCATAGGTAATTGGTGTAGCAAAACCTCCTGCTGGCAATTGGTATTCCCAAATTACTTTACCTGTTTTTTTATCAAACGCGCGTATCTTCTCATCTTTGGTGCCTGCTATAAAAAGGAGACCGCTTGCAGTTACCAAAGGCCCCCCATAGTTTGGTGTACCCGTGTTTCTTATTCCCTTTTTTACTAATTCAGGATATTCGCCCAATGGTACACGCCAAAGATAGTTGCCTGTTTTAAGGTCAATGGCATTTAAAGTGCCCCAGGGTGGCTTAACGCCGGGATAACCATTTTTATCCGTTAGCACCCGCCATATTCTTTTAACATATAAGGGCCGGTAGGGGAAATCAGAAGCTACTTCTTTAGATCCCGGCGCTGTCTTTGCCGTTAATAAATTAGGCAGCTTTACTTCGTTATTCAATAAAAAACCAACGATTGAATTGCGGTCCTGGTCTGAAAGAGATGTTTTAAATGATGGCATCCTGCCGCTACCGGTTTTCAGCAGTTCTTTAATATCATCTGCCGTACGTTTTTTGCCAATATTTACCAGGCTTGGAAATTCAGGTATACTACCCATTCTGTCCTGACCGTGACATACGGCGCAGTTGGTTACATATAGAGCATTTCCGTGGCTTAATTTTGATAAATTCTTATTTCTGGTCACAGTATCTACCATTTCCATTTCCCATGGGTCATTATTAGCATTTTGATAAAAAACGCCATCGGGATCAATAGCATTGCCACCCCATTCCGCACCGCCGCTAACACCAAAAAGCAAGGTCCCTTTTACACTTGGAGGTGTAAACTTATTATCAGAGTGGATTTCATCAAACCTCTTTTTAATAAAATCATGTGCTTCAGGTGAAATATTCGTAATGTCTGCAGCTGTAAATACCTGGTCGCAAAGCGGTGCAGGTTTAAGCGGATATCTTTGAGTAGGCCATGGATGTTCACCCGGAAGAGCTTTTTGGGGTACCGGGCGATCCTCTATCGGGAATAATGAAGTTCCTTTATCGCGGTCAAGCACATACACCAATCCATCCTTGGTAGTTTGTACTACCATATCCTGTGATTTTCCATCAGCTCTTTTTATTGTGCCTAAATTTGGAGGGCATGGCAAATCCCGATCCCATAGATCATGGTGAATAGTTTGAAAATACCATTTTAATTTACCGGTTTCGGCATTTAATGACAATACACAATTTCCAAAAAGATTCATCCCGGTGCGCCCCTCGCCGTAATAATCAGAAGCAGGGGAGCCCGTGGCCACATATACCATTCCTCTTTTATTATCCACTGTCATACCACCCCAGCTATTTGCCCCGCCAATATGCCGGTAAGCATTCGGTGGCCAGGTATCATATCCAAATTCACCCGGTTGGGGTATGGTGTGGAAGATCCATTTAATTTTCCCGGTAACTACATCAAATGCACGGATATGACCGGGTGCGGCATCGCCGGTTTCCAATACACTGGACCCAATAATAAATGTATTTTTATAGATAACGCCGGGCGTAGTAGCACTAACAGATAAGTTCTCTACATCATGCCCTAAATTGGTTCCAAGCCCTTCATGCAGATCAACAATTCCGTTTTTACCAAAGCCGGTAACCGCTTTACCATCTTTGGCATTTACTTCGTATAAATTTGAACCGCAGGAATATAAAATGCGCTTGTCATCACCGTTTTCCCAATAGGTAACACCACGGCTGGTGTTAAACCGTTGTTCGTTCTTTTTAGGTTCAAATTTCCATAGCTGTTTGCCGGTTTCGGCATTTAATGCAAAGAGCTTAAGTTCAGGCGTAGTTCCATAAAGTACACCGCGAATTACGATTGGCTGGCATTGTATGGCTTTAACATCCTGCGTTTTTTGTTTGGGGTTAATTGGTTCGGCCGCGTTATACATCCATGCTATCTTTAAATTTTTCACATTAGCCGCATTGATCTGGCTTAAAGGCGAATAGCGGTTCCCCATGGAATTACCACCATAGGCTGGCCAGTCTTTCCCGGTTTCTATCGGATCTTCTGTGCGTGTGCAGCCTGCCAACAGCAGCAGGGCAAAGGCAAATGACAATTTTTTTTTCATGGTTCAGGTTAAAAAACTTCTTTAGCAGGTATATCCATTGGTAGGGCATATTTGGCGGCATTTTTAACAACCATCCTGATATTTTTAAATTGGGCTGAATATTTTTCGTTCTGCGGTTTGTTTTGCAGGTAATGCAGCTTTAAGGCAATATAGCCCTCCTTGTATTTACTGTTCAGCATATTAGTAATGGGGATACTGTTTATCCATACCTTGATATTATTGCCAATGGCTTCTATCCGGAAATGGTTCCATTGCATATTTTTAAATGCAGCCCGGGCACGGTCATCATGCTCAAT
>JAQBOY010000479.1 GCA_028287805.1 Mucilaginibacter sp. | reverse complement strand
CCCCGCAGCCCAAACTTGCTGGCCGTATAACCCGCGCCATAGGGTACGGGTAAATATCCGCCAATAGAAATATTATTAATAAGGATACCGTGTTGCTGCTTTTTAAAAAAGGGTATTACCGCGTGTGCCCCGTTCAAATAACCCAGCAAGTTAGTCTCAATAACCTGCTGGTGTACTTCCATCGGTGTTACATCAAAATCACCTGCAGCTAAAACACCGGCGTTATTTATCCATATATCAATTTTATTCTGCCAGTCATTAGCAGCGTTTGCCAGGTTAATCATGGCTTTCGGGTCGGTCACATCTGTAACTATTACCAAAACGTTCGCACCAAGTTCCCCGCACTCTGCCGCTACTTCATATAACATATCTTCATTCCGGGCTGCCAGTACCAGGTTAGCACCATGCAGTGCAAATTCCATAGCTGCCGAACGTCCCACTCCACTTGATGCACCAGTTATAACAATAGTTTTATGCTTTAACAAAAAATCCTTCATATTACCTTTTATAACCTTTTTTTCAGTTATCTGTTTTCGGCATTCAAATATTTAACTTTCTGCCTTAGTTGATAACCTGATGGTATTACAAGGATTTAAACCAGGGAAGTACATCCAGCATCATTGGCCCAATACTCGTTGCATGTGTCCCGTTTGGAATTGGAATAAATGTTAATTTGGTTGCTCCGGCAGCTATAAATTTAGTATAAGTGCTTTGAGAGGTTTCGAAAAACACATCTTGATCTGCTGTTCCATGATAAAGCCTTGTTAAGCTTTTAGGATACCAGTTTGGGAAACTATTGGCAGCAACCTTTGCCTTAAAAGCGGTTTCGCCTGTGGGGTTACTCAAATTACTATAAAAGGTTGGGTTGAATAACATTGAAAGTGTGGTAGTTAATTGACTGTTAATTTGAGTACTATTTTTGCTACCATCCAGCAACTGGGGAATTTCCCCTGCATAAGGTTGATTAAAATAATCGGTTAAAGGACGGTTAAAGCCATAAGTGGTGTTATAGGACAATATAAATGCGGCAAAAAAAGACGGATCGGGATAAGTTGGTACAGTGGCAACTTTAGCTAACATACCGGTTACATCATAGCCCCCCGCCCCTTCTGCAGCAGCAGTAAGCAACAGGTTATTGTCTCCACTTGTTTCTATGGCTTTTTGAGCAGCCATTGTTACATAGCCACCTTCTGAATATCCTACCAAAAATATTTTATTAGAAACGGCCCTGTTTTGTGTTTTAAGAAAGTATTTGCTTGCTTTCAACATATCTACAACTGCCGAACCGGATGATTGCATATCGTAATAAGGATGAACAATATCTTTAGAAACACCAAAGCCAATAAAATCAGGAATAGCGGTAATGAAACCCGCCGAAGCAAATAACTCAAACCCTGTAAACGCGGTTGGGAAGTTAGAGGGTGCATCCGCATCACTAAAAATGGTTCCATGCTGCGCACCAAGTAAGGCTGGCGTTGTGGTCATATTTTTTGGAATGGCCAATAAACCTGAAGCTTGTATTTTATTGCCGTTATAGGTAGTATAATAGGTGATTTTATAAAAATCAACATCATATTGTATTACCGGTAAATAAATGGCAAAACCTTTAACAGTAGCAAAGGCTGACAGTTCCAGTTTAGTATAACTCCCCGCAGAAGCAGCCGATATAAAAAACTCCTTGCCACCGGTTGTGTCCGTGATAATATCGTTATGGTTATTTTTCCTGCAACCGGCTATGACCAATACAAAAACCAGTGCATAATTTAAGAGTTGTAAATGTTTTTTCATAATTTCTATTTTTAGTAAAAAAATTAACTATAAAGAAATAATACTTTAAAAATTTAATTGTTTTAACCAAAAACCAATTAAAGCAATAAAAAAGCGAATAACCGATGATTACCCGCTTTTGTACACCTGTAAATCTTACTTTAATCAGAGAACACTGAATTTACATTTTCATTCCACCCATATTTTTCTTTCCTAACTCATTCAGGGCGGCCCGAAAACCCTGTGCTAAATCACTGGCATTACCGCGACCATAATAATGCAGGAAGATCATGTGCGGGTCATCTCCCAACATATGGTTATGCACTGCTACTACTTCCAGGTTATGCGCCCTTAAAGTTTTGATCACGCTGTTTACCTCGCTTTGCAACATAGCGATGTCTCCGGCGATATGCGCATCATCCTGTTTTCCTGCGAAGGATGCCCAGGTGTTCAAGCCGATATTAGTCGTCATTTCCACACCCATGGCCATAATTTTTTGGTCTGCACGGCCAATAGTGTATTTATAGGTTGGACCGTTTACCGTACCTGTATATTTTATAATAGCATCCAATGCAGGCAGATCAAAGTTTTCCTTACCTGTAACTGTTGGCGGTGCAGCAGGTGCGGGTTGGTTAGACGGGAACAGCTTGCTATCCCTGATGGTATCGGCATATTTTTTTGCCAGTTCGGCTACTGAACCCATGCCATGTATATGCATGTAAAAGATGCGCGGCTCTTCATAAAAGAAATGATTGTGAATAGCCGCTATTTCTAATCCGTTAGCATGGGCGGCAGAGATTAAAGGATTAACTTCTTCCATTTGCAAAACGGTATCGCTCATCACCATGGCCGATTTACCGTCAACCGTTTTTTTGAACGATACCCAGCCGCCAAAGCCAAAGGGAATAGGCACAGGCTCACCCTTAATCTTCATTTTCAAGTCGTTTCGGGGCAGCGGCATGGTATAAACCGCTTCTGCTTCCTTGTAACTGCCTTTCTTGCCTAAAGCCGCGTCAATAGCAGCCATTTCTTCGGCCGTTATCGCCGGAGTTTTAGCTGCTGATACTGATGAAGCTTGTATGTTTTGTAAGGGCAAGAATAAGGTAGTACCCAATACGGCGGTTGCCTGCAATGCCTGCCTGCGGGTAAATTTATTTGTTTCCATAATGATAGTTTGCGTTAACTATGCAATACTATCTAATTGAACCTCTTTAAAATTGTATAGTTTTAACTATTTTGTATCCTTTTTACCTTTCAAACTACCTTTTTTATAAGCTAAGGGGTTTTGCCCGGTCTGTTTTTTAAATATCCGGTTAAAGTGGCTTTGGTCGGAAAAACCGGTGAGATAAGCGATCTCTGTTAACGAATAAGCGGTGGTATCTATCAGGTGCATGGCTTTATCAGTGCGTAGTTTCCTGATATAATCTCCGAATGAAAGATTATCAAAATATTTGGAAAACTCCCTGGAAAGATAAGCCGGGTTAATCTCCAGTTCATCAGATACCTGTTGCAGGCTCAATGCCATATTGGTATCCAGCTGATCCTGTATCATTTCTTTAAGTTCTTTTGCCCACCCCGGTTCTTTTTTTTCGCTTCCCTTTTTCAGGTATTTATGATATACTTCTAATAATAATTGTTCAACCGGCGCCTGGGTATGTTTTTGTTGATGCAAATGTTTAGCCCAGGTATAAAGCCCGTCATAAACTTTCATACCCAGTTCCAGTAATTCATAATCGTCGCTAATGTTTTGGGATAAACCTAAAAAGATAGCTGATAAGCCTGAAGCCTGCGGAGCAAAATCGTGCCGGTCTGTATCGGCGCCACGTATAATGGCAGCCATTCTATCCAAAGCCACATCTTTCAAAGAATGCTTTTTAAGGAAATAATCAAATGTGCATTGATCGTTATAATGGGTGTATTCAACTTCGGGCAAATCAAATGGTACCGCATCTAACTGTTTAGCTGTTGCTATTACCTGGTCAAACGGAACATAGATAATTTCGGCGTCGGCATCAATAAATCTTTTAATCAGCCACGGACATGCTATGCGGTCAATCTTCGGATGTTCCCGGGTAATCCATTTCATTTGTTGATTCAAATATTTACATCAAATATATTGGAAGAAAGAATAATAATGCAATGATTGATAGTATCAGCAATTTATAAGCGGCTGATAATGGGAATTAAATACAAAAACACTGAACAATAAGTTACTAAAACAAAAGAAGCATGTGGAAAAAATTAACATGGTGTTTACTAATCTATAACCAACAAATTTTACATTTACACATTTTAATTTAATGTTTACCTAAACCGTATGATGAAAAAATTACTTCTTGTGGCGTTAGTCGCTTTAATGATATTTGGATGTAAAAAAAATAACACACCTGGTATTGTTCCGATTACACCTGACCAAAAACCTAAAACATATTCCAATAAAATAGTATTAAATGATGTTAAAGTAGCCGCAGATTCATTGAAGTTATCATGGTCTATGCTTGATACTGCTAAATTTACTCAATATAGCTTATTTAGAAGAGACTATCCAGGCGGCCAAATGTTACCTATAAAACAACTTTATAAAAAGGATGAAACAAGTGTTGCTGACGTTTCTGTACCTTATAGCCCTTTAGTACAATACCAAGTGGTAGGCTCTTTATCCTCCGGAACATTAATTAGCAGTAATATAGTGAGTTATTCGCGGCCAAATATAACGGTACTTAACATAAATCCTTTTGATGTTATTTACAGCAACACTGATCAACTATTATATTTCTTCGAAAAGAACGGCAACATAAGTATTTATGATCTGCAAAAGAATGCGATAACTAAAACTATAAGTACTGCAGCAACAATAGGATATTGTGATTTTGGTTCTTATAATGGTAAGAAAGAGTTATATGTTCCAAGAACTGACGGTTGGATTTTTGTTTATGATGCAGCTACATTAGAAAAAATTACACAAATTAGTATTGGGTTATCTACATCATGTGTGGTATTTGATAATAATAACCTTTTTGTTTCAACTGCTGCATGGACACAACGACCACTTAAAGTATACAACCGGGCAACCGGACAAAAAATTGCAGAAAACGGTGACTTTGAATTAACCCGTTTCAAAAAAGTCCCAAACAGCAATACTGACCTACTTGAGATAACAATCACTATTGGCCCTACAGACCAAGACTATTACAAATTTATGCCAAACGGTACTTTTGTAAGTCATATGAATGATACGTATCATGGTGATTATCCTCTCGATGCCTCTATATTTGAGTTTTTTCCAGATGGGGGTAAATATATAACATCATCAAGCGGAGCTATATATAACAAAAGTATGATTTATGAAACCAGCTTGCCACGGGGAAATCTAAGCTTCACTACCTTTGCATTAAACCAGGTAAATCAGTTAATTTACGCCGGTTGCCAAAATAAAAATGTCGAGGTATATTCGATGAATAATTATACTCATGTTAAAACAATAACAACCAATGCATATCCATTTAAAATTTTTGATAATAATGATAAAATTTTATGTATAAGTAAAACTACTATGTTTAATTCTTATAGTTCTACTGATAATAACAAAATTGTAATAGAAAATTTAAATAAGTAATATAATATTTTTGGTGGGTTACCTGAATAAAGGTAATCCACGACGCAAATATTATATACAATTTTTTCAAATGAAAAAGCCGTTAACTGAACAAGTTAGCGGCTTTTTTAGTGCCTTATGCAATTCAACAAAGAGTTAACAAATCGTTCAAAAGTTGAAGCACAAAAAAACCGTTAACTTGTTCAGTTAACGGTTTCTAAGCAGTGTTGAATCTGTGCAGAACACCTTGAACATGTTTTGAAGGGGATTAGAGAAATTATTAGATTTGAATACTAATCCAATTACAATACAACTATATGAAACTATTTTCAATTTTAGTCATAGCACACTTGTTATACGCCTTTAAAGTTTCTGGACAAGAATTTAATAGATCTATAAATAAAGATTCTCTTCTTAAAACCATATTAAAGGATATACCTGAGAACAAGAAGAAAGAGTTTCTTGAAACATACAATTCAGGTAATGATCAATCAAAAGACTTTCTCTTGGTGATGTTCTCGATGCCCAGAAGCACCAAAAAGGAATTAATAAAAAATATTGATTTGAACTATGAGAAAATTAATGTTTTAAAAACGAAATATACGAGATTAGTCCCTGATAATTATACCGTTTCAATAGAATTTAATCCCGAAAATAAAATTATAAGCACTAAAGAAAGCATCGACTTAAAGATAAATCTTTATAACAATAAAGAAACAACTGTTACTCAAGAATGGAACTTAGAATATAATTCCGAAAAACTTAACAAGATGCTGGCTATGATAAAATGGAATTATGAATCGTTGAAACTAATAAAAAAATTACTGGAAGATTGTCATTGTATTTCAATTGAAAATGGACAAATATCAACCATAGGCTTTGCAAGGAATGGCATGGGGAAATATTCCTACGTTTTGTTTGACAGTAATTTAACAGCCGACCAGATTAAGCAATTTAATAATGGCTGTAGTTATATTTTTTATAAGAAAAATATTGTATTGGAGTACAGAGGTGGCGCTATTGGGTCTCAATGCTTTCCTGATGAATAAGTGATTTTGCAAAACAAAAGCCGTCAACTTATTAAGTTAACGGCTTTAAGGTGTTCTAACAAACACGTTCAGTGCGGAAGAAGGGACTCGAACCCCCACGCCGTGAAGCGCCAGATCCTAAGTCTGGTGCGGCTACCAATTACGCCACTTCCGCAGTTAGGATTTTTTTAAGAGTCGCAAATATAGGTTATTTT
>JAQBOY010000469.1 GCA_028287805.1 Mucilaginibacter sp. | reverse complement strand
AAAATACAGTTATGCTACGTACACATACTTGCGGAGAATTAAATATCAATCATTTAGGTCAAACCGTGACTTTATGCGGATGGGTGCAAAAATCACGTGATCTGGGCGGAACTACATTTATTGATGTACGTGACCGGTATGGATTAACCCAGCTGGTATTGAATACAGATATGGATGCAAGTTTGCGCGAAACTGGCCGTAGTCTTGGTCGTGAATTTGTAATACAAGTAACAGGCAAAGTACTTGAGCGCACTAATAAGAATCCCAAAATGGCGACCGGCGACATTGAAATTGCCGTTGAGTCAATTGATATATTAAATATATCTAAAATTCCTCCGTTTATGATTGAGGATGAAACAGATGGTGGTGAAGAGCTGCGTGCTAAATACCGCTATCTGGACCTGCGGCGTAATCCTATACGCAACAACCTTGTACTGCGCCATAAAATGGCACAGGAGGTTCGTAAATATTTGGATGGGCATAATTTTATTGAGGTAGAAACCCCGGTGCTGATTAAATCAACGCCCGAAGGCGCAAGAGATTTTGTGGTGCCAAGCCGTATGAATCCGGGTGAATTTTATGCTTTGCCGCAATCGCCGCAAACCTTTAAGCAATTGCTGATGGTAAGCGGGTTTGACCGCTATTTCCAGATCGTTAAATGTTTCAGGGATGAGGATCTGCGTGCCGACAGGCAGCCCGAATTTACGCAGATAGATTGCGAAATGGCCTTCATTACACAGGAAGACATCCTGAACATATTTGAAGGATTAACCCGCCACCTGTTTAAAGCGGTAAAAGGAATTGAGTTTAATGATTTCCCGAGGATGCAATATGCAGATGCAATGCGTCTGTATGGTTCTGATAAACCTGATGTCCGTTTCGGGATGGAGTTTGTAGAACTGAATGATATTGTTAAAGGCAAAGGTTTTGGCATTTTTGATAATGCCGAACTGGTTGTTGGTATCAATGCTAAAGGCTGCGCCGATTATACCCGTAAACAAATTGATGAGCTAACAGATTGGCTAAAGCGCCCGCAAATTGGCGTAACCGGCATGATCTATTGCCGTTATAATACCGATGGTACCCTAAAATCATCTGTTGATAAATTTTATAGTGAAGACGAACTGACCAACTGGGCCGCGGCTTTTAATGCTGAACCAGGCGATCTGATTTTAGTATTAGCAGGGCAAACTGATAAGGTACGCAAGCAATTAAATGAACTGCGCCTGGAAATGGGCACTCGCTTAGGCCTGCGCGATAAAAATACCTTTGCACCTTTATGGGTATTGGATTTTCCACTGCTGGAGTGGGACGAAGAAACAGCCCGTTACCATGCCATGCATCATCCGTTCACTTCACCAAAACCCGAAGATATAGACTTACTGGATACAACTCCCGGTGATGTACGTGCTAATGCTTATGACCTGGTGATCAACGGAACAGAGATCGGTGGCGGATCTATCCGTATTCATGACCGTGCCCTGCAATCATTAATGTTTAAACATTTAGGCTTTTCAACAGAAGAGGCGCAAAAACAATTTGGCTTTTTAATGGATGCTTTTGAATATGGCGCCCCTCCGCATGGTGGTATCGCTTTTGGTTTCGACAGGCTTTGCTCCATATTTGCCGGATTAGACTCTATTCGTGATGTGATCGCTTTCCCCAAAAACAATTCGGGCCGCGATGTAATGATCGATTCACCGTCAACTATTGCAGATGCCCAACTAAATGAATTAAAAATAAAGACTGCACTTTAAGCACTTATATAGTCTAAAATGGCTTGAACTATATTTTTTAATAATTACGTTTAAGAGTTAAACGAATAGGAAATTTTATAGTCATATAATTTTAAATCAAAAAAACAGTTATAAGTAAAAACCTTACATGAAAAAATACTTTTTACTATTTAGTATTCTTATTATCACCTTATCCGCCTGCAACAAGAACCAGGTAACTGCACAGGCTGCAGTAGATGAAGCAAAAATACAGGCTTATATGAAGGCTAATAACATTCAGGCAACAAAAGACGCTTCCGGTATTTATTATCAAGTTATTACTCCCGGTACCGGCCCATATCCAATAGCTACATCAACTATAAAATACAGTTATATCGGCAAGTATTTGAATGGACAGCAATTTGACCAGGGGTCAAGCTATTCAAGCGTGTTAAACACCACGGTACAAGGTTTTCAACTTGGCATACCGCATATTAATGCAGGCGGCAGGTTATTGTTAATTGTTCCCTCAGCACTTGGATATGGTTCAGCCGGCAGCGGGTCTATTCCTGCTAACGCTGTATTAGTGTTTACTATTGATCTGCAAAGCTTTTATTAATTAATAGCTTCTTATGCTGTTATTAAATGATATTAATTTACGAACAATAGACCCCGGCAGATAATATTTTATTTTTATTCCGTTATACAACAATACTAAACTTTTCATGAAGAGATCACTTATATTAATTAGCCTGTTTGTTGTTTGCTTGTTTTCATGCAAAAAATCATCAACTACTAATACAGCTGCCCAGGCCTCGGCAGATGACGCTGCTATTCAAGCCTATATTAAGGCCAATAATATAAATGCTATTAAAGATCCCTCAGGGCTTTACTACCAGGTTATTACACCCGGAACCGGTGCTTACCCTACCTCTACCTCAAATGTTACGGTTAGTTATACCGGTAAATTATTAGATGGGACTGTTTTTGATACAAGGCCAAGTTCTTATTTTGCGTTGAATGGCGGTGTAATTCAAGGGTGGTCAATTGGCATTCCGCATATCAATGCAGGTGGCACTATTTTATTGATTATCCCATCCGCTTTAGGTTATGGAACTGTAGCAACCGGCACTATACCCGCTAACTCTGTATTGGTATTTACTATCGGTTTACAAGGGTTTAATTAAGATAAGTTAAGGGTTGATAAACTTAAACTTAATCAACCCTTAATCATTCTACCTTCTTAAAATCATAAGGACTCCGTTCCACCTCATCATTAACCTTTACCCGTACACTGGTTATTCTTCCGTTTTGAAATATAAACGGAAAAACCGCTTTGCCATATTCCGGGTCAGAAAAAGTAGCATAAAACCGGTTTCCACCTAATGGTTGCAGGTGTACATACATTTTAGGATGATGTTCAAAACGAATTTCAAGGTTATTGTTTTCGCCTTGAGTAACGGTCATGTTTCCATACAGCTCATTAGTATATCTACCCGTGTAATTATTTATCGCCATTGCGGGTGATAGATTTAACGCTACCGAATCCCGCAAGCGTTTATCAATCAGCAGTTTTTTTGCCTCATTAGTTTTATACCTTTTTAAATACATTTCACTGTAATTACGATAGGGCATCTTAAAAAAGGCATCCAGAATTTCCCAACGCAAGGCTTCAAAAAGCAGGTTTTGATCTGTATTGGTTAATATAATGATCCCAAGGTGCTCCTGCGGCACTAAAGTTATGGATGATAAATAGCCATTTGCCCGGCCGTTATTCATTACCAAATGATGGCCTGCATAATTCTCCAAAAACCATCCAAGCCCGTATTGTTGCTCATCTGTTTCGCCGTTTAAACGGTGTACGTTGCCAACAACATCCTGCTGCTGGTAGGTTGCTGCTATAGCTGCTGGTGGTATTACCTGCTTGTTGCCAACTTTGCCGTCATTTAATAACGCCATTACCCATTTACTCAGGTCATTAATGGATGAGCATATACTTACTGCCGGGGCAAGGCCATCTAATTGTGCATAAGGAATAGCTGTTAGTCGTCCATCAACCAGGGTATGCGGTACAGTGCGGTTGGAGGAGTAAGGCATGTCTTTGGTAAAAGTCTGCGTGTTACGCATGCCTAAGGGGGAAAAAAAAGCGCCTCTTAAATAATCTTCCCATGTTTTTCCGGCTACCCATGGAATGATCTCTCCCGCTACAGCATAAGCAGCATTGGAATAACCCCACTTTGTACGGAAAGGATAAGCGGCTTTAATGCCCCCCATTTTTTCAATTATTTGTCTGTTGGTAAGGTTAGTGTTATAAAAAGTAAAATTACCCTGAAAGCTTTCAAAGCCCAGGTGGTGGCATAACAAGTCACGTATAGTAGCCTGTTCACCTGCGGTTTTGTTGTCTAATTTAAATTCGGGCAGGTATTTGGTTATCTTATCATCCAGCGACAGGCGGTTATTAGACTGTAACATGGCAAGCGCCGTGGCTGTAAAAGTTTCCGTGTTGGCACCTATCATAAACAAAGTGTTTTCATCTACTTTATTCATCATGCCTAATTCTTTAATACCATAGCCCTTCATTACTACTATTTTATCGTCTTTTATTATACATACTGCGGCACCCGGAATTCGCCAGCCGGTTAATGCCAGGTTCATATAAATATTAAGACTGTCTTTAGTAAACGAACTTCGGTTTATATTTTGTGACTGGGCTAAAACAACTGATAATAGGCAACAGGTAAACAGCATCAGTTTTTTTTTCATAGTAAAAGAAAAATAGTAGTTAAAATATAAATTTAGGGCAAATTTACCGTTACATCCGTTACTAATAACGTATAATTAAATTAATACCATATAAATGAATATTAAGCATAACTATTTAATACCAACATTTTTTTATTGGTGCTGTTTAACCTTCACCAGGAATGTTGCTGATGCACAACGAGGGGGCGGGGTTCCTCAGTGGGCACCATACCTTATTTACACAATACCTAAAGGAGCATTGTCCTCCGGGTGGCAGATAACATTATATTTAGGATAATATATTAAAAAAATACGCCCGTCTGGTTATCAGACGGGCGTTATATGTATTAGTTTTAAAATTGGTTAAAGTTATGTGTCCGTTTTATACGCCCACTTTATAATCATCCTCATGGTTGGGTTTAAATGACGGTTGTTGAGAGGGCTCGCTTTCAAAATCAGATTTCCTTCCCAGTATCGTGAAGTTTTCAGCAACTATTTCGGTAGTATATTTTTTTACGCCCTCTTTGTCTTCAAAAAAACGGGTACGTAATTTCCCTTCTATATATACCAGCTTGCCTTTTTGTAAAAATCTCCCGGCTACATCCGCCAGGCTTCTCCAAAGTACAATATTATGCCACTCTGTTTGCTCTATCCTCTTGCCATCTTTATTAAATGTTTCGGTTGTTGCCAATGGGAAACTGGCTACCGATACCCCTCCCTCTAAACTGCGCACTTCAGGGTCCTTGCCTAAATGGCCTATAAGTATTACTTTATTAATTCCAGACATAGTTTTTTATTAGTAGATAAAATTTCATCAATTATTTATTATTAGTTTAAATAATTACCTAAAAGTATAAAAATTGTTTTAGGCAATGCTAATTTTTTTAAATTTTTTATTTCGATGAACGACCAGTTTTCTTTCATTTTAA
Organism: Mucilaginibacter sp.; assembly: GCA_028287805.1. GTDB lineage: Bacteria > Bacteroidota > Bacteroidia > Sphingobacteriales > Sphingobacteriaceae > Mucilaginibacter. The sequence goes on along the minus strand of JAQBOY010000469.1, from coordinate 19,946 downwards.
CCGGCAGGCCTGGTAATTTGATAACCCGTATGTGTAAATGTTGATGCGTAAGTACCTGTTTATTAGTATTAAAATATTCGGTTATAGTAACTTCGTTGCCAAAAAGTTCTTTGGTTTCTGGCAATGCCATTAAATCATCAACGGATAAAAAAATTTTCGTTTCTATTAAAGGAAGGTCATACAGGTTTGCCCATATATCTCCTTCTGTTCTTTTATTCATTAATAGCTTAGTTCCATTAGTTAGCAGGAAATAGTTGAAATACCTTTCCCGTATTTTAACCTTATTTAATTTTACGGGTAAGGCAGTAGTGGCGTTATGAATAAAAGCAGCGCAACCGGCTCTTACCGGGCAAATGCCGCAAGCTGGTTTTTTGGGCTTGCATAACATTGCACCAAACTCCATTATTGCCTGGTTATGCAAACCCGGGTTTTGCTTATTTAACAGATCATTTGCGATTGATTGAAACATTTTTTTGCCCGTTGTGCTGTTAATTGGCTCATCAATACCAAAAAATCTGGCTAAAACCCGGTAAACGTTTCCATCAACCACCGCCCTTGCTTCATTGGCCGAAAAGGAAGAGATTGCCGCGGCGGTATATTCACCAATACCTTTAAGTTTAATCAGTTCCTCATAGCTTTCCGGAAACTTGCCCTCATAGTTTTCCTGAACATGCCGGGCTGTTTTAAGCATATTACGGCCCCGCGAATAATAACCAAGCCCCTGCCATAGCTTTAATATATTATCCTCATTAGCAGCAGCAAAGCTTTTTACATCCGGATATTTTTCTACAAACCGGTAAAAATAGGGAAGCCCCTGGTCTACCCGTGTTTGTTGTAAAATTATCTCAGAAAGCCAGATTAAATAAGCATCAGTAGTGTTACGCCAGGGGAGCTCACGCTTATTATTATTGTACCATTTTATAAGCTCATCAGAAAAATTCATGGGGCATAAAATAAAGGATATGGATTCAATTATAGGGTATTTTGTAACGCTTTTAACCACAAATAAAAAAAACATGTCAATTATTTCAATATTTAGTAATAAAGCGATACTTTTGCAACCCCAAAACAGTTAAGTAATTACATATAATTAAAGGAAAACAGGATATGACTAAGGCAGAAATTATAACTGAAATTTCATCAAAAACAGGAATTGAAAAAGTTGATGTACAGGAGACCGTTGAAGCATTTTTTAAGGTGATTAGAAATTCGATGGTTGAAGGCGAGAACGTTTATGTGAGAGGTTTTGGAAGTTTTGTTGTAAAAAAGAGAGCTACGAAAACAGCGCGTAACATTTCAAAAAACACTGCTATAATTATTCCGGAACATTTTGTGCCAAGTTTTAAACCTGCTAAAACTTTTGTTGAAAAAGTTAGATCAGGAAATACAGCAAGCAAAACAAGCAAATAATTTATACAATGAATAAAAAGCAAATAGTTATTATCATAGCAGTAGTGGCTATTACAGGCTATTTGTATTCATTGCCAGTTAAAGGTTTAGTAAAACCTAAGGCAACCCGTACAAATGCAGGTGTTGCCAGTGAGAAACCAGCGGCGACTAATGTAAACGTTGCCACGGTATCTTCATCAGCTAAAACCGCTATTGGGGCGGCCTTATCTAACAAGATAAATGATCTGGAAAACCAGCTTAAAAATGCACCCGACAATAATAAGTTGGGGTTGCAAAAGCAATTGGCTTCACAGTGGGATGATGTTAACCAGCCGGCACCCGCAGCATTTTATTACCAGGAAGTTGCCCGTAAGGAAAATAAACTGGATGATTGGCTGAATGCAGGCAATCGGTTTAATGACGCTTATAAGCTTACACAGGATACTTCACTGCAGCCGGTATTTATCACCAACGCTGTAAGCGCTTTTCAAAACGCGCTTAAGCTGAAGCCAGAGAGCCTTGATGCAAAAACAGGTTTAGGTATTGCGTATGTAAACGGAGGGGCAGGCCCAATGCAGGGTATTGCCCTTTTATTAGAGGTGATTAAGCAGGACCCTAAAAACTTGAGTGCAAATCTTAATTTAGGCTTGTTTTCGATGAAATCAGGGCAGTATGAAAAGGCCGTGGATAGGTTTAAAAATGTGATTGCCCAAAAGCCGGGACTGGAGCCATACTTTTACCTGGCCGAAACCTATAAGCAGCTGGGAAGAAAGAGTGAGGCTATAGCAGCCTATCAAAAATGCAAAGAAATGATGCCCGACGCTGTTTTTGGTCAGCGCATCGATCAGTATATTAAGGAATTAAAAAATTAACAAATTAAATTATTATTATTATGCCAAGCGGTAAAAAACGTAAGAGACACAAAATGGCTACCCATAAACGCAAAAAGCGTTTAAGAAAAAACAGGCATAAGAAAAAATAAGTGGCATAGCCACTTATTTTTACCTGCTTTTATAGCGAGTAAAGCAATTATTGTTTTTTACCCTATTATTAATATGCGGCAATTAGGCCGTCTTAAGAAATGGAGTAGCAGTTGATAAAAGAATTAATTATCGATTCATCCCCCAATGGGGCTACTATTGCATTATTACAGGATAAACAACTTGTAGAGCTTCATAAAGAGCAAATCAGCAACAACTATACAGTTGGTGATATTTATTTGGGCCGTATTAAAAAAATTATGCCCAGCTTAAATGCTGCCTTTGTAGATGTTGGTTACGAGAAGGATGCATTTTTGCATTACCTGGATCTTGGTCCGCAGGTACAAAGCCTGCTTAAATTAACCAAGCAAGTGCGTAGTGGAGGGTACCAGTCAAAGCTTTTAGATAACTTTAAGCTGGAAGAAGATATTAGTAAAGGCGGTAAAATATCCGAAATACTAAATAAAAACCAGCTTATTCCCGTACAAATTGCCAAGGAGCCTATATCAACAAAGGGGCCCCGTTTAAGTTCGGATATATCTATTGCAGGCCGGTATGTAGTATTAGTGCCGTTTTCTGAAGTTATCTCTATTTCTAAAAAGATAAAGAGTAATACGGAACGAAACCGCTTGCGTAAGATCGTAGAAAGTATAAAGCCGAAACATTTTGGCGTTATTATACGAACCGTATCTGAAGGCAAGGGCGTTGCCGAAATGCAAAAAGACCTGCTTGACCTTATATCTCGCTGGGAATCTTTTGTTACACGGTTACCTGCTGTTGAACCCGGTAAAAAGGTATTGGGCGAAATAGGCCGTACCTCTACTATTCTTCGGGATATATTAAATCCGGATTTTCAGCATATTTATCTGAATGATAGTGCCTTGTATGAAGAAATACGTTCATATGTGCGTGATATATCGCCTGATTTGGAAAGTATTGTGCGTTTACATAAGCACAAGGATCCTATTTTTGAGCAGCATGGTATTGACAAGCAAATAAAAGGGGCTTTTGGTAAAACGGTAAACCTTGCAGGTGGCGCTTATCTGGTAATTGAACATACAGAAGCTTTGCATGTTATTGATGTTAATAGCGGCAACCGTACAGCCAATAAAGAAAACCAGGAGGAGAACGCTTTCCAGGTAAATAAAGAAGCGGCCAAAGAGATTGCACGCCAATTAAGGCTGCGCGATATGGGCGGCATTGTGGTGATCGACTTTATTGATATGCACAAGCCAACCAACCGTAAAGATCTTTTTGATTATTTACGGGCCGAAATGTCGCATGACCGTGCAAAACATACTATTTTACCACCCAGCAAATTTGGGTTGGTACAAATTACCCGCCAGCGGGTAAGGCCTGAAATGAATATTGTTACCAGCGAGGTTTGCCCGGCCTGCCATGGTACTGGTACCATAAGGCCAACAGTATTATTGCTGGATGATATTGAAAATAATTTCAACTATATTTTAGTTGAACAAAATGAAAAGGGGATCACCTTATTTGTACACCCTTATATTGAAGCCTATATTAAGCAAGGCATAATTAGCCGCCAAATAAAATGGTTTTTCAAATACAGCCAATGGATAAAGGTTAAAAGTAACCCTAACTACCAGCTTACCGAATTCCACTTCTTCTCCTCAAAGGATGAAGAAATCAAGTTATAGTGTTGATGTGCAAATGTACAGATATACAAATGTGCAGATGTTTTGATAAGCATCTGCACATTTTGTTTATACCGCATTATTTTACGTCCTGATGTAAGTTTGGCTAAAGCCCTTGTTATAAATTATTCTTTTATCCACTGGCTAAAGCCAACGGCAATGAAAGCGAATCATTTCATGCCATCCTGATGTAAGTTTGGCTAATGCCCCTGTTATAATAATTCTTTATCCATTGTCTAAAGCCAACGGCAATGAAGCGAATCATTTCATGCCATCCTGATGTAAGTTTGGCTAAAGCCCTTATTATAAATAATTCTTTTATCCGCTGGCTAAAGCCAACGGGAAAGACGCGAATCATTTCATTGCCGTCCTGATGTTAGTTTGGCTAAAGCCCTTGTTATAAATTATTCTTTATCCGTTGGCTAAATCCAACGGCAATGAAAGCAAATCATGTCATTGCCGTCCTGATGTTAGTTTGGCTAAAGCCCTTGTTATAAATAATTCTTTTATCCGCTGGCTAAAGCCAACGGGAAAGACGCGAATCATTTCATTGCCGTCCTGATGTTAGTTTGACTAAAGCCCTGGTATAAATTATTCTTTATCCATTGTCTAAAGCCAACGGCAATGAAAGCGAATCATTTCGTTGCTGTCCTGGTGTTAGTTTGACTAAAGCCCTGGTATAATAATTCTTTTATCCGCTGGCTAAAGCCAACGGCAAAGAAAGCGAATCATTTCATTGCCATCCTGATGTAAGTTTGGCTAAAGCCCCGTTATAATAATTCTTTTATCCGCTGGCTAAAGCCAACGGCAATGAAGCAAATCATTTCATTGCCGTCCCATTTATGGGACGGATAGTAAATATGAATATAAAGGGCTTTAGCCAATAAATGCCGCGCGACGAATAGAATAACTCCCTAATTTATTCCGATGATCCATTTTGCAATAAAGATTGTACCTTGTTTTGTAAACACAAAAACCAAATGAAATATATTGTAGTCTTAATATTTATAATGCTTTCTATATCCTGCAAAAAAGCTACCCGGCATAATAATGAAATTATAAAAGTTGAATTGGCCAGAAGCGGGGCTTGGTCTGATTTTGGGGCTTCTATGAGCATTGATACATCATTAAATTACAAATATTTTGGCGATTATGGCAATGTAAAACAAGGTTATTTTATTGGAAAAGTTACTCACAAGTTTTGGGATACTTTAAATCAAAAGTTTGAACAGATAAAATTTAAAACAATTGATACGAACGATAATACTAATGTTGCCGATGCTAATTATTTTGAAGTTATTATCCATTGGAAAAATGAGAAAAGAAGAATAATAAGGGTTCGTCCAAGAGAAAATGATTCGATTATTAATGTATTCCTTTGGCTAAATGATAGCTTTAAATATATAAAGTTACATCCAATTAAAAACCATATCAAATTTGAAACAACTCTTCATATTAAAACTGCAATTTCTGACAGTGTAAAATTTCCTCCGCCAACTATTAAGGAATTAGAAGATAGGCAATAGATATTTTCATAAGCAATAAATACTAATATTTTTAGTAATTTATCCTTCCGCATTCACAAATTAATCTGCACATTTGCATATCGTAAGTCGTAATTCTAAAATCGTAAATCAAATTGGCTAAAGCAAGAATCGCATACTTCTGTCAAAGCTGTGGCTTTGAATCTGCAAAATGGCTGGGAAAATGCCCATCGTGCATGCAATGGAATACTTTTGTTGAAGAAGTAATAGAAAAGCCCAATACCGCTGTACCCAATTGGAAAGTGGCATCCACCACCCAGCAACGTGCCAATAAGCCGGTGGAAGTTGCCGACATTGTTTTTAATGAGGAATCCCGCTTTCTAACTCCCGATAAAGAGTTTAACCGTGTACTTGGCGGCGGTATTGTAGCGGGCTCATTGGTGTTAATAGGCGGCGAGCCGGGTATAGGTAAATCTACCCTGATGCTGCAGCTGGCGCTAAACATGCCCGGCCTTAAAATATTATATGTTTCTGGTGAGGAAAGCGACCGGCAGATTAAAATGAGGGCCGAGCGGTTAACATCTTTGGAGGTAAGTCCAAAGGTAAAAATTCAAAATTCAAATGGTCTTAATAATAAATCCGGAATCGAACATTCACGATCTGAAATAAGTAAGGGGTGTTTTATATTGACCGAGACCTCTACACAAAACATATTTAAGCAAATTGAAGAACTACAACCAGATCTGGTGGTGGTAGATTCCATACAAACCTTACATTCGGCACATATAGAGTCAACCCCTGGCAGTGTTTCACAAGTGCGGGAATGCACCGCCGAACTGTTGAGATTTGCTAAAGAAAGTGCCACGCCGGTATTTCTGATAGGCCATATTACGAAAGACGGCATGATTGCCGGACCAAAAATATTGGAACATATGGTAGATACCGTTTTACAGTTTGAGGGCGACAGGCATCATGTGTACCGTATTTTGCGAACCATAAAAAATAGGTTTGGATCATCATCAGAACTGGGTATTTACGAAATGCTGGGCGAGGGTTTGCGGGAAGTTTCCAATCCTTCAGAGATATTGCTTTCGCAGCGCGATGAACCTTTAAGTGGTATTACCATATCAGCTACCCTGGAAGGTATGCGCCCTATGCTGATTGAAACACAGGCATTGGTAAGCACATCCGCTTACGGCACTCCCCAGCGTACTGCTACAGGGTTTGACACTAAGCGCATGAGCATGTTGCTGGCTGTGCTCGAAAAACGGTGCGGCTTTAAACTGGGTGCAAAAGATGTGTTCCTTAATATAACCGGCGGTATACGGGTTGAAGACCCGGCTATTGACCTGGGCCTGGCAGCTGCCATTATTTCGTCACACGAGGATATTCCTATTCCGTTTAAAACCTGTTTTGCAGGTGAGATAGGTTTATCGGGAGAGATAAGAGCTGTAAACCGGGTAGAACAACGTATTGCCGAAGCACAAAAATTAGGGTTTGAACAGATATTTATTTCTAAATATAATCTGCCTTCTTCCGCTCAGGATAAAAAGCGAATGGACCTGTCACGTTATAATATCGAGATAAAAGCCGTTGCCAGCATTGAAGAAGTATTTGGGTTATTGTTTGGTTAAGATGATAAATAAAAGCGGCCTGTTTGGATTACAAACAGGCCGCTTTACTATTTAATGTGATAATCTTATTGAAACTTTACCACTATTTTACGGATACAGTTATTGTTAAAATCCCCTACATACACGTTGCCCTTTGTATCTACTGTAACACCCATAGGGGTGCTAAAAAGGGCTGTGCTGCCTGGTCCGTCAATAAATCCGGCAGTGTTTATACTTCCTGCAAGCGTATATAGAACCTTGGCGGCAGTAATTTCAAGGATACGTCCGCTTTCATCTGCGATATAAAGATTTCCCTGTGCATCAACTGCCAGAGATGTAACTGAGCCAACTACATTTTTTTGAACCGGGGTACCTGCTAAAGTTGTAACAACACCGGCAGGGGTGACCATTCTGATAGCCGAATTTCCCTGGTCTGCTACATAAATATTCCCTTGTGCATCTATGGCCAGCCCGCTTGGAGAATTAAATGCGCATAGTGTACCCGTTCCATCGTAATAGCCTTTAGCCAGGGTTTGTGAATAACCTGTAGCAGCTACAGCTCCCACAAATGTAGAAACAACACCTGCCGGGGTAATTTTACGTATTAAATGATTGCCACTATCAGACACATATACATTTCCTTGTGCATCTACCGCTAACCCCCGCGGATTATTAAATTCAACTATTGAGCCAGAACCATCAGCATAACCCCGGGTTCCATTCCCCGCAAAGGTACTTACCACACCGGCAGTTGTTATTTTGCGGATAATATTGGTGCCAAAGTCAGCTACATAAGCATTTCCCTGTGCATCAAATGCTATGCTTCGCGGGCCATTAAACAATGCAGTTAAAAGTGTCCCGTCAGCATAACCAAGTGTGGAGTTTTTGGTTAATGTTGATACGAAGCCTGCTGTTGTCATTGTTCTGATTGAATTATTTAAGGCATCTATAATATAAATATTACCGTCTACAGGATTAAAAGCTAATGCCTGCGGGCCGCTAAATAACGCGCTTGCTGCTGCACCATCCAAAAAGCCGTAGTTAGCGTTGCCGGCGAAGGTACTTACCGTGGTGGTTAATGAAGCTACAGTAGTGCTGGTAGTAAATTTTATTACTGCACCATAACCAGGGCCGCTGCTATTAGTAGCATAGGCACGTAAATAATAAGTAGTTCCCGGAGTCAGCCCGGTTATCCGGCTGGTAAATCCATTCACATTTACGGTATCTGTTGTTTTAGAATCAGCTGTTGTAGGCGTTTGATTAGTTGAACTCCAGCATACCCCGTTTGCTGTTATCTCTCCGCCATTAGCATTGGTAACAATTCCCCCGCTTTGTGCGGTAGTTTGGGTTAGTGAGCTTATAACGTTTAAGGTTACTACCATTGGTGCAGCAATGCTGCTGACACTGGTGGGTGTTTTGGTACATCCGGTTCCTGCAATTATTAGGGATAACAAAGATATTGCTAAAAAGATCGGGCCTGTTAGAGGTTTTCTCATATATATTAAATGATTGCATCTGATGCGACGCAAAGATAATGTTATTGCTGCTTTGAATTAAAACTAATGTTTAAGCGATATGCCTATACCGTTTAATTTTTTAAAGATATTATTCAAATTTTATTTATCGGCTAAATATTATAGTTATCATGGATTTTTAACAAATATTAACATATGAAATTGAAAAAGGAGGGTACATAAGCATTGCATTTAAAACTACCTGCAGTATTTCTTGTTGTATAACTTAAATTTTATTATGAAAGTATTGCCCTGCTTATTTATTATATGTTTTTCTTTTAATGCATTTGCACAAAAACATACGCCATTACCACATGGCTCGGTATATGGTGTTAAGCCAGGCACTATAAGTCTGATGGATGCTTCAAAAATTGAAGCATTTATGGGTAAAAGAACACGTACAAGTGCAATCATCAGAGGCAAAGTGCTTAAAGTAACCCAACCAAAAGGTGGCTGGTTTACACTGGACGCCGGTAATGGTAAAACAATAGCCGCGCATTTCAAAAATTACGATATTACTATTCCAACAGATTTGCAGGGCAGAATTGTAATTGTTGAGGGCGTAGCTGAAAAACAATTTATTGCAGATGATTTACAGCATATGGCCGGAGATACCGCGGCAGGCAAAAAGCAGCATAAAGTAAATGTTGACCCCAAAAAACGGCTTACTTTTGAAGTGACGGGTTTGTTTGTAGATAAGTAACCCAGCCCTCTAAGGGAGGAGAAGCCCAATTCGTTTTTTTAAATAACTATTTTCAACAAGAAAGGCGGAAAGTAAACCTTTCCGCCTTTCTCCTTTCTCCTTTTACCTTCTGTTATTTACTCAAATACATTGATTTCTCTTTATACAAATGCCTGAAGTAAGGGTCCTGCAGGTCAGGTATAAAACGTATAGCCTCGCCGGTTGATTTCATTTCAGGGCCAAGCTCTTTATTAACTTCCGGGAATTTATCAAACGAGAAAACAGGTTCTTTAATAGCATAACCTTTTAATTTACGCTCAATGGTAAAGTCTTTCAGTTTATTAACACCCAGCATAATTTTAGCGGCTATATTAATATAAGGCACATCATAGGCTTTGGCAATAAACGGAACTGTACGTGATGCACGCGGATTTGCTTCAATTACATATACATTTTCGTTTTTAATAGCAAACTGAATGTTAAGCAGTCCTCTAACGTTTAATGCTTTGGCAATTTTAATGGTATATTCCTCCATTTTACTGATCACGTGTGCTGACAGGTCAAACGGAGGCAGCACAGCAAATGAATCGCCTGAATGGATACCCGCAGGTTCAATATGCTCCATCATGCCAATAATATGCACATCATCCCCGTCACTTATAGAATCTGACTCGGCTTCTGATGCGCGATCAAGAAAATGATCTATCAATACCCTGTTCCCCGGCAGATTTTTTAATAAACCTACAACGGCTTTTTCCAGATCCTCATCATTAATTACAATACTCATGCCCTGGCCGCCCAATACATAGCTCGGACGAACCAACACCGGGTAACCTACATGGTGTGCTACTTCCAGTGCTTCTTCAGCACTTTCGGCAACGCCATATTTAGGATAAGGAATATCTAAATCTTTCAGTAAATCAGAGAAACGGCCGCGGTCTTCGGCAATATCCATATTATTAAATGAAGTGCCAATGATATGGATACCATGCTCATGCATTTTCTCCGCCATTTTTAATGCGGTTTGCCCGCCAAGCTGAACAATTACACCATAAGGTTTTTCCAGCTCGATGATCTCCCGTACATGCTCCCAAAAAACAGGCTCAAAATACAGTTTATCAGCCATGTTAAAATCTGTGGATACAGTTTCAGGGTTGCAGTTAATCATGATTGCTTCAAATCCGGCTTCTTTGGCAGCCAGCAATCCGTGCACGCAGCTATAATCAAACTCAATGCCCTGTCCAATGCGGTTAGGGCCCGAGCCTAATACAATAATTTTTTTCTTGTCAGATGCGATGGATTCATTTTCACCTTCGTAGGTAGAATAATAGTAAGGTGTTTTTGCCGGAAACTCGGCTGCACAGGTATCCACCATTTTATAAACCCTGTTAATGCCCAAAGCTTTTCTGCGCTGATAAACATCCTCTTCGGTAACATTCGCTAATATATAAGCTATTTGCGCGTCCGAAAATCCTTTTTGTTTTAAGGTGAAGAAAAAATCTTCCGGAATGTTATTTAATGAATAACGGCGCAGTTCTGTTTCCAGATTTACAATATCCATGATCTGATTCAGGAACCAGCGGTCAATTTTGGTAGCTTTTCTTACAGATTCAATAGGGACACCCAAACTTAATGCATCATATACATGGAATAGCCTGTCCCAGCTTGGATGCTCCAGGCTATACATAATCTCTTCCAGGTTACGGCTTTGTTTGCCATCGGCACCTAAGCCGGCACGGCCTATCTCTAAACTCTGACACGCTTTTTGCAGCGCTTCAATAAAGCTGCGGCCAATGCCCATTACTTCGCCTACTGATTTCATTTGCAGGCCAAGTTCTCTGTTGGCGCCTTTAAACTTATCAAAGTTCCAGCGCGGTATCTTTACAATCACGTAATCCAATGTAGGCTCAAAATAAGCCGAAGTGGTTTTGGTGATCTGGTTTTCTATTTCGTCCAGGTTATAGCCGATAGCCAGTTTAGCGGCTATTTTAGCAATCGGATAGCCTGTAGCTTTTGAGGCCAAAGCCGAAGAGCGCGAAACCCTTGGGTTAATTTCGATGGCAATGATAGCTTCATCAGCCGGGTTTACCGAAAATTGCACATTACACCCGCCAGCAAAATTGCCTATGGCGCGCATCATGCGTATAGCCTGGTTACGCATATCCTGGTAACAACGGTCACTTAGGGTCATGGCCGGGGCTACGGTTATGGAGTCGCCGGTATGAATACCCATGGGGTCAAAGTTTTCAATAGAGCAAATAATGATCACATTATCATTGTTATCCCTTAGTAACTCTAACTCATATTCCTTCCACCCTAAAACAGCCTGCTCTACCAATACCTCATGGGTTGGCGACGCCTGTAGTCCACGGCTTAATGCAGCATCAAAATCTTCTTTTTTATGTACAAAGCCTGCGCCTTTACCACCAAGTGTATAGCTTGGGCGTATAACCAGCGGGAAACCAATTTCCTGCGCCGCTTCTTTTCCTTCTAAAAACGAGTTGGCAATTTTTGAAGTAGCTACCCCTACACCGATGTCTACCATTAATTGGCGAAAGGCCTCACGGTTTTCTGTTTTTTCAATCGCTGCAATATCTACACCAACAATCTTTACGCCGTATTTTTTCCACAGTCCCTGTTCAGAGGCTTCAATACAAAGATTAAGTGCTGTTTGACCACCCATAGTAGGCAATACGGCATCAATTTTTTGCTCTTTTAAAATCTGCTCAATGCTTTCGCAGGTTAAGGGCAAAAGGTAAACATGATCAGCAATAACTTTATCCGTCATGATGGTAGCCGGATTGCTGTTAATAATAGAGACAGAGATTCCTTCGTCTTTTAACGAAAGGGCGGCTTGCGAGCCTGCATAATCAAATTCACAGGCCTGGCCAATAATAATAGGGCCTGAACCAATAATCAGTACGGATTTGATGGAGTTATCTTTGGGCATAGGGCTTTTTTTAATTCAAAAGTTCTAAGTCAAAAGTCAAAAGTCAGTGAATGACAATAACGATTTTTCCTATGCGCTGAAAGCGAAAATCCCGACTTCAGCGTCGGGGTGCAAAGATAGAATTTTATAACCTATTTTAAATTTATATTTTCATATAAATCCTAATATTTAATCATTACAGGTCTTACTTAATTAACTTGTTATGCACATCCGGAAAAACAGCTATGGGTTCATGATTCCGCGCTTCCTCCATTTCCATATAGGCGTATGACATAATAATCACAATATCTCCAACCTGTACCAGTCGTGCAGCAGCTCCGTTTAAACATACCGTGCCTGTGCCCCGCTCGCCTTTTATAACATAAGTTTCAAAACGCTCGCCGTTGTTATTATTTACAATTTGTACTTTTTCGTTAGCTAAAATATTAGCCGCATCCATCAAATCCTCATCAATAGTAATACTGCCCACATAATTCAGTTCGGCCTGTGTTACTTTTACGCGATGAATTTTAGATTTTAATACTTCAATAATCATATACAAAGTTAGTGATTAGTTAATTAGAGATTAGGTATTAGTAATTAGTTGACATAGGCGTGAGGAAAGCCGGATTAGTTAATTAGAGATTAGACGTTTAGTTGAATAGTGGTGGCAATCACCATTTAATTTCTGTTTAACGCATCTTAATCTCTAATAACAACATTGTCTATCAGCCGGGTTTTTCCAACTTTTGCCGCAACCAGTGCAATAACGTTGTTGGTTGTTTGATCGGCCGGATGAAGATTATTGCCGTTAGCTATTTCAAAATAATCTAATTCAACATCAGGCACATTATTAATCACTGCTTCTGCACTCTTTTTTAATTCGGGCAGTTTCTGGCTGTCAAAATTTTCTTTAACCCAATTTAAAGTTTTCGATAAAACCAGCGCGTGTTGCCTGTCTGTGGCTGTTAAATGAATGTTTCTTGAGCTCATAGCCAGGCCGTCCGGCTCACGTTGTATGGGGCACATGATTAGCCTTACCGGAAGATTTAACAACTTAACCATTTGGCTGATGACCAAAAATTGCTGGTAATCTTTTTGTCCAAAAAATGCGATGTCAGGTTTTATTAAATCAAATAATTTACAAACCACTTGTGTAACGCCCTGGTAATGCCCCGGCCTGGATTTTCCTTCCAGTAAACTCTCCAGTTCGCCTATATTTAAATGCCATTGCTCATTGCCGGCATACACTTCTGTTACAGGCGGGTTAAATAAAACGTCACAGTTTATTTTTTCCAGCTTTTCTATATCCGATTGGATGGGCCTGGGATATTTTTCAAGATCTGTAGGGTCATTAAACTGCGTAGGGTTAACAAAAATACTGCATACAACCACATCACAATATTGTTGCGCCTGTTGTATTAATGATATATGCCCTTCATGCAGCGCGCCCATAGTTGGCACCAGGCCAATTGTTTTGCCATTGGTCCGGGTTTCAGCCAAATATTGCTGCAACTCTGTTTTGGTAGTAAAAGTTCTCAATTTCCGTTATTAAACAAAAAGTTGGCGAAGTTGCACATTTGATTAAAAATAACCAAAAGTACTTGCATAATTGATTGATAGTTGATATAATAATGCTTATATTTGCAAACCCAATTTTTGGGGTTCTTTACATAATTAAATATTGATTTGGAGATGGGTAAATCTAAGCTTTTGTTTATAACTCATGAAATGTCACCTTTCCTTGATCTAACAAAAATTTCTGAAATCACACGTCAGCTTCCGCAGGCCATGCAGGAGAAAGGTTATGAGATTCGTATCCTTATGCCGCGTTTCGGAAATATTAATGAACGCAGGAACAGGCTTCATGAAGTAATTCGTTTATCGGGTATGAATATCATCATTAATGATAATGATAATCCGCTGATCATCAAAGTTGCATCTATCCCGGCAGCGCGAATGCAGGTGTACTTTTTGGATAATGAAGAATATTTTCAGCGCAAGCATGTGTTTGAAGATAAAGACGGAAAGTTTTACGCCGATAATGACGAGCGCACGATCTTCTTTTGTAAGGGCGCTTTAGAAACTGTTAAAAAATTAGGCTGGGCGCCTGATATTATCCATTGCCATGGATGGATGAGTGCGCTGGTTCCGGCTTATTTAAAAACAACTTATAAGAATGATCCGACCTTTAAAAACTCAAAGGTTGTTTATTCAATTTACGAAAATGATTTTAAAGATCATATGAACCCGGACTTTGCGCGCAAAGCTATAATGGGAGATATGACTGAAAAACACACCGATGTTTATAAAGCGGGTACAAACACAGCCTTATATAAAGGCGCTATACAATATAGCGACGCGATTGTGCTGGGCAGCGAAAATATAGATGAAGATGTGTTAAATAATGTTAAAAACAGCAATAAATCGGTTTTAGAGTTCAATTCTACTTCTGATTTCGAAAATTATTACAATTTTTACGATGAAATTGTCAATGAGGAATTGGCACATGTTGTATAAGCTTTGAGATCATATATGAAATTTTTCAAATTAGACTTATTAACCCTGTTGATAAGTCTTTTTATTTTAAATAGCTGTAAAAACCAGGATTCTATTGGTTTGGGTGTAACCTCTGCTAATCAGTTAGGGGGCAGTCTGATAGATAGCTCTACCATTATTGTTAATACTGTTCCCGAGGATACCGTGGTAACCGGCAAGTCAGGTAACCTTCCCATGGGATTGTTCAGAGATCCTGTATTTGGAACAACAGAAGCTAATTTGGCGATGGATTTAAACTTACCTGCAAGCAGCGCTTATACCTTGCCTGCAGGAACCATAAGTATCGACTCGGCCGTATTGGTTTTAAGATATGGGTCAGGGTTTTATGGCGACCCGCTGGCGTCCCGTTATAAGGTAAATGTATATCAGTTAGGAGAGCGGGTACTATCATCTAACACCTACTATAACACCAAACAATGGAAATATAATAGCGGAACACTATTAGGCTCGCGTTCATTTTTTGCAAGAACACGCGATACTGTTCTGATTAATGCTATTGTGTCTGGCGGAAAAGACAGCCTTCAAAAAGTTGCTCCCCAGCTAAGGATCCCCATTGATAAAAACTTTATTAATACAATATTATTTAATGCGAGTGCCACCCAGTTATCATCAAACCTGGTGTTTAAAAATAACGTTAACGGCTTGTATATTACAATGGATAAAACAGGAACAACCGGTGCCGGCGGAACTTTTATGATGGCACTTGATTCCGGTTACACTAATAATGGCACAGCCTCTACTTCCAGCACAATTGATGTTTATATTAAAACATCAAACGGAAGTACTGTTGACACCACAATGGTACAATTACCGAGCGTATTACATGCCGCTCAAATAAAACATACGTATTCGCAGGCAATACAAACAGAATTGAGCAATGCAAAAACCGGCTCAAGAAATGTGATTTATTTGCAGGGTATGGCTGGTTTACGCGCTAAGGTTAGCTTCCCGTATATTAAAAATATTCTTAAAACCGTTGGAAGCAATATTGTAATAAACCGTGCAGAACTGGTAATTACGCCAACCCCAGGCTCTGCTATTCCATTCCAGCCGTTACCTGAGATAACGATGTATCAATATGATATAGCAAATCAGCGGACGTACCTGCAGGATGGTTCAACTTCTGATCGCCGGGCACAAGGCTATGCTGTATTTGGTGGATTTTATTCAACATCCCTGCTAAACTATCATTTTGTTATAACCGCGTATATTCAGGATTTAATGCTTGGAAAGACGATTGATGGCGGCACCTATATAGCTCCGACGGATTTAAACACTGCGGGAACAGCTGCAATTACGCCTTCAACTCAAACATCAGCCAGAACATTTGCTGTAGGTACTGATAAATCATCACCTTATCGGATAAAGCTAAATATTATATATACCAAGCTGGCTAAATAATAAGGTCACATTTCAGAATTTTTTTGTTATTTAGCTTGATGAATGGCTTATGCCATTCATTTTTTTTAAATTCTATTTATATGTGTGGAATAGTTGGCTATATAGGCTATAGAGATGCTTATCCGATAATTATTAAAGGACTGCATCGTTTAGAATACCGGGGATATGACAGTGCTGGCATTGCGCTGCTGGATAAAGAGTTAAAAGTTTATAAAAAAGCCGGTAAAGTTAGCGACCTGGAGAACTTTGTTAAAGATATTAATCTTAAAGCAACAATTGGCATGGGACATACCCGTTGGGCAACCCATGGCGCTCCCAGCGATCGCAACTCACACCCTCATTCATCAGGCGACCGTAAACTCAACATCATACATAATGGCATAATTGAAAACTATGGTGTTATCAAAGAAGCGTTATTAGCCAAAGGTCATGTTTTTATAAGCGATACAGATACAGAGGTACTTATACACCTGATTGAAGACATAGAAAAGGAAACCGGTATTGGTCTTCGCGAAGCGGTAAGAATAGCATTAAACAGAGTTATTGGTGCTTATGCCATTGTTATTATGAGCGCTGATGAACCCGATCTGTTAATTGCCGCCCGTAAAGGGAGCCCTATGGTAATTGGTGTGGGTAAAGGAGAATATTTTATTGCTTCAGACGCTACCCCCATAGTTGAATACACCAAAAACGTGATCTATTTAAATGACAACGAGATCGCTTATCTGCATCGTGAAGAACTGCTGATAAAAAACATTGATAATACCGTTCAAACCCCTTATATCCACGAGCTTGACATAAAGTTGGAAATGCTTGAAAAAGGCGGGTATGAGCATTTTATGCTGAAAGAGATATATGAACAACCCCGTTCTATACGTGATTGTTTAAGGGGAAGGATATATCCGCAGGAGGGAAAAGTTCAGTTAGGTGGTGTAAAGGAATATACAGAAAAACTTAAAAATGTTGATCGCATTATTATCATAGCCTGCGGCACATCATGGCATGCAGGCCTGGTTGGCGAATACTTAATAGAAGAATATGCGCGTGTACCTGTAGAAGTTGAATATGCTTCTGAATTTCGGTACCGCAATCCTATAATTACCGAAAAAGACCTGGTAATAGCTATTTCACAGTCTGGCGAAACTGCTGATACGATGGCTGCTATTGAACTGGCTAAAGAAAAGGGAGCAACCATATTTGGTATCTGCAACGTGGTGGGCGCGTCTATTCCCCGTGCTACACATGCCGGAGTTTATACCCATGCCGGTCCTGAAATTGGAGTAGCGTCAACAAAAGCTTTTACCGCGCAGGTTACTGTATTAACCCTTATGGCCTTTTACATAGCACAGCAAAGAGGGTCAATAACGCAAAGTAAATTAGTTGAATACCTGACCGAACTTAACGAAATACCTGAACTGGTTGAACGGGCATTAAAATCAAGTGACCAGGTTAAAGAAATTGCTGCCAGGTTTAAAGATTCTAATAACTGTTTGTTCTTAGGTCGTGGCAGCTCATTCCCTGTTGCACTGGAAGGCGCGTTAAAGCTTAAAGAAATATCCTATATACATGCCGAAGGTTACCCGGCTGCCGAAATGAAGCATGGCCCTATCGCTTTAATAGATGAGGAAATGCCGGTTGTATTTATTGCAACCAAAAACTCATCTTATGAAAAAGTGATCAGCAATATTCAGGAAGTAAAAGCACGCAAAGGACATGTAATAGCTATTGTTTCTGAAGGAGATGTAGATGTTAAAGAAATGGCGGATTATGTGATAGAGATCCCGCAAACAGGCGAAGCTTTTGTTCCGCTGCTGGCCACTATTCCATTGCAGCTATTAGCATACCATATAGCGGTAATGCGTGGATGTAACGTAGATCAGCCACGTAATTTAGCTAAATCAGTTACCGTAGAGTAATTAATAATAAATAAAAGGGAGAGGACTAAATGTCTTCTCCCTTTTTTATTTAGTTATCGTCATCCACTGCTGCACGGGGCCGTCCTGTAGCAATAACTTTTCGATTTTTAAGGTCATATTTTTGCCCTTCGCTTAAAAAGAAGAAAGGCCCATCGTTTGTAGCAAAGATACCGCGGTTACCTGGTGTAACTCTTTTTCCGGAGTTATTTATGGTGTCATAATCATAAATACCTACATATGATTTACCAACTACTTCCAATGTATCGCTATGCACCATAATGGCGGTGGCTTCATCCAATCCTATACCAATTAAATTAGGTGATTGTTTAATTATTTCTATCAAATCAAACTGCCGGTTACGCTTAAGTACATGCTGATCAATAACCGAATTTTTAAGAAAGCCAAACCCCTGCGTATGATCGCCTATTAATACTTGCGCGCCGCGGGTATCACCCCGCCATAAAAAAGAGCCTTGTATAGTAGCCCCTGCAGAACTTCCTGCTATTACCCCGCCACGGTTAAGCACATCCCAAAATGCCTGTTGGGTAAGCGTATTTAAATAGGAGTTAGCAATATGCCATTGCCTGCCGCCAACAAAATAAACACCGGTTGCCTGTTTTAACGGAGCTATAAATTTTTCGCTATTGGCTTCTTTCAGATCATTGGTATGCAGCAGGGTTACATTTTTTATTCCTGTTTGCTTTTTCACCGTTTCAACATCCTTCTGGTCATATAATGCCGAATCGCCAGCTCCTGTAGTAACAACTACAATTCTCGCTTTATCTCTGCCTCCGGCCAGCTCGGTAAATTTATTCCATACTGATGCGGTTGAACCAACGTTGCCACCAATGATCAGTAGTGTGCCTTTTTCCGGGCCATGCCTGGTGGGTGAATTATTTTGCATGGGAGATTGGGCAAATAAACACGTTGAGCAGCAAATAAATGAGAGGAGATAAAGGTAAATTTTCATGCCTGATAATTTTTTTCTAAATATAAATTTAAAACCATCAGGAATCTCTTTATAACAGAATTGTTAAATAACAAAGGCGACAATTTGCCGCCTTTGTTATTATCAGGATTTTTTGGTTGCCAGTTATTGCATTTGCGGCATATGCTCCATCGTTTTCTGAAGATCAAGCTCCAGGCCTTGGGCTATAGCCATTCCCAGGCCAATATCAGCCCTAAACCAGTGACAAAGCTGGCGATTAGTGATCTGATCTTTCTTTGGTCCATCAATACCTTTCATAGAATGTACAATGTTTTTAATCAGATCTTTCTTTGCCTCATCGCTCATTAAGCGATACAAGTTACCCGGTTGAGTATAATGGTCATTTTCTCCTTCCGCGTTCCGGTCATACCAATCGGCCACTGAAGTGCCTAAATCCCATGCCGGTTCTTTATAACTTTGATCGGCTTCAATATCGTCAAAACTGTTAGGGAAATAGTTTGGCCCCGAACCATGATTGCCATCTACACGCATCTGCCCGTCGCGCTGGTAATTATTTACCGCAAACGGACATCTGTTTACCGGTATCTGCTCGTAATTGCCACCTAAACGATGACGATGAGCATCCGGATAAGATAACAGGCGGCCCTGTAACATTTTATCAGGCGAGTAACCTACACCGTCAACCACATGTGCCGGTGCAAAAGCTGCCTGCTCTACATGGGCAAAATAATTGTCAGGGTTTTCATTCAGTTCCAGTACACCTACATCAATCAATGGATAATCTCCATGAGGCCATACTTTGGTCAGGTCAAAAGGATTGATATGATAAGTTTTGGCTTCTGCTTCAGGCATTACCTGTATCTTCAATT
>JAQBOY010000467.1 GCA_028287805.1 Mucilaginibacter sp. | reverse complement strand
TATTGAATTTAACCCTCACAAGATAATTATAGGGCCTGTAAAAATCGAACAAAAATTAATAAAATCAATTATGGTTTTATTTATAGTGTCCTCTCTTTTACTTATGGATTCGGGCGTTAGCATAGCGAGAACCAATAGGGCATTGGTTGCCTTTATTACTGACAAACAGAGTTAATGCCGTTGAAGGTATTATAAGCGATTTGAAATAGGGGCGTTCCCAATATTTTAGCTGAATTAAATAAATCTCGCTTGTGCTCCATAATTAATTACAGTGGATGTAAAAGCGGTGCCATATGAGTAAACTATTACTATTAGTTAAGCTCAAATTCTTACTATTAGTTAAGAAAGTGATATAAGCATAGGGTTTTTTCAGTAAACTTTGTAGATAATAATTCTCAGTTGGGGAAAATATTACCCGTTTATACGCGATGTATTATGCTTTTTTCTTGAAAAGTAATTATATAAGCTTGATTTTCAGTTGGCTTATTTTTTGTAATGAGGCATTTGAAAAAAATCTTATCACTTAAACTATTATGAAAAAAAAACTACTTAGCATTTCCATTTGTTTGATTTTTCTTTGTGCCGCTAAAGCAAATGCTCAATCAACTGCTACCGTAAACTTAAACATCACACTCTCTGATGTTGTATCATTAACCGTTCCTACTACCGCTGTAGCTTTTGCTTTTAACAGTGAGGCTGCTTATACCGATGGTGTGGTTACAACTGTAGATGATCACCTGGATGTAATGAGTTCACGTAACTATGTAATATCGGTTAATTCGGGTTCAATAACCGGCACCGTTACACCTACGCCTTTGCCTACTGCAAATACAGTTAGTATGACGGCTGCAGCCGGAGCTGCTGGTGGTAATTATACCGGTGTAACTTATGCACCTATTACACTGGCCTCTTCAGCAGCCGCATTAATTACTTCTACTGCAAGCTCTTTTGATGCCACCCACGCCCATACAAAATATGCCATAACTTATACTGTAGGCGCTAATCATGCGTATGCAGGTTATAAAGCAGGCACAGTTACAATTCCGGTAGTATACACAATTACACAACCATAATTATTATAATATCCTTGGTCCTTATTAATATTAATGAAAGGGATAAATTAACGAGGCTCAAACAACTAAAAAGAATAAAATCTTTTTTAGCCTGTCTGCTTCTATTTATCACTATATCAGATTGCAAAGTATATGGGCAATCAGGGATGACCGTAAGTCCTGGTAAATTATATTTTAAGCTTCCTCCAGGTAGCGCCGGTACCCAAAAAATTATTGTGTCCAATCCTAATGACCGGGAGCTTCAGGTAGGCGCCTCCATTAGTGACTGGGATTATGATACTGTAGGTAATAACAGGATGCATGAAATGGGAAGTTTGAAAACTTCATGTGCAGAATGGTTCAAAGTATTACCCTCATCGGTTTTTACCTTACAACCTAATGAGCGTCGGGAGGTGCAAGTTGTTTTTACTACACCTGCCGACGCCGACCGGTCTGTTCCGGTACATACGGCTATGCTGTTTTTAACACAAATGAACCCGGTGAATTCCAGATCGCAAAATGGAGCTGCGATAAAGGTAAGTGTGAGGATAGGAATTAAGATATATCATAGCTTTTTGCAAACGGAAGACAGGGATATAGAGGTAATAGGTTTACAGGATAAAGCCGCATTGCCTGGAGTAAAAGGGCCGGGAATGCTGGAGTTACAGGTGCAAAATACCGGTAAAATATGGCTGGAAGGCAAAATTAAATGGGAGCTGCTGAATACTAAAACAGGGCAAAAGACTAAGATGGAAGATCAGGACTTTTATTCACTGCCCGGAGATAAACGAACTATCAGACAAAACTTGCCTCGGGATCTTCAAGCGGGACATTATACAGCAACTGCGGTTATTAATTATGGTAACAAAGATGAACTTAAGGTTGTGGAGTTGGAGTTTGAAAATTAATTTAAAAGCATGTGCTATTAATACAGCTTACCGTATTGTTTTTACGCTTACTTTATTATTCATAACCTTAACAAATGTTTACAGCCAGTGCGGTATAACTTTTGGAAACTCTTACGTAGGTACAGCTACACAGTTTAATACTTACGCGCAAGTGCTTGCCGGTGCAACAGTTACTGATTATTTTTCTATTCAATACAATGTTCCTTATGCTGCCAATTGCCCTAAATGGACTTTAAAGGTGAGGGCAAATGGGAACTTTACCAATGGGTCAAGTTCTATAGCTCCGCAATATGTGGCTATCCGGTTTAACAGGGTAGATGCAGGAGGGCCTTCCGCCTCTGCTATTGGCGTGTCTACCACTTCGGCCGTAGCCTTAAGTACAACAGATGTTACGATTGTTAATCAATCAAATGCACCTTTTGCAGCCCCTCCTGATTATTATACCGAACATAAGCTGGATATGATTGTACAGGGAGGGAGCCAGCTTGCAGTTGGCACCGGTACTTATTCGGCTGTATTAACCTTTAGCTTGTATAATCAAAGTGGCCAGCTAATGGCTACACAAAATTTAACCGCCAGTTTTGTAGTTAATTTTAGCAACACTTGTTCAGGAGCGGCACTTTCTGCGTTTGCTACAAGCGGGTATAATTTTACTACTTATGCTCAGCAAATGGCCGGCGGTACAACCAATCAAACTGTATCGGTTCAATATACATCAAACCAGGCTTCATGTACCGGCTGGAGTTTAAAGGTGCATACCAGCGGCAGTTTTACCAATGGGACAAATTCTGTGGCGCCGCAATATGTATCACTAAGGTTTAATAGCGTTACTTCAGGTTCGCCAACAGCCGCCGCCATAGGCATTTCCAGTAATCCTGTAGCCCTTAGTACGGCTGATGTTCCCCTCATTAATCAGTCAAATGCCCCGTTTCAGGCTAATACCGCTACCACCCATTCATTTGACCTTATTATTCAGGGCGGCAATCAGCTGCTTGTAGGAAATGGAACATACACTACCAACTTAATATTCAGTTTGTACAATGCCAGTAATCAGTTGGTATCCACTTCTACTACGGCGGTTTCATTTCTGGTTAATACCACTACAAATAGCAGTTATACAATGATATTACAAAATGGAGGTACATCTGCCGGTCTTTCTTTTACCAATATGTCAAATTATGTAAACGGAGTTTCTTTAACCCAGGCCAAAGCTTTAAAGGTAACCGGTTATGCAGCTTATCAAATAATTGTAAAAACCACTACCGATAACCTTACTTCAGGCACCAGCTCCAAAACAATCCCTGTAACCGCAATTAAATTGCAAACAAGCAGTACTACGGCAAGTATACCTAATGTCACTTATTCTGTTGTGAGCTTATCTTCTGTTGATCAGATGGTTATCAATAATCCCTACACAGATTATCATTATCAAATTGTAGAGTATGATCTTAAATATTATACCAACCCTGCCGATGCGCGTTTTTCTTTACCCACCGGCACCTTTTCTACTAATGTGATTTTTGTAGTGATACCGAAGTAATGCAGCCAGTCTTTTATAAGTTATGCTGACTTTTTGTAAGAACATTTTTTTAATACACTGGAACCCATCTATCACATGATTATTGCAAGTGGAGGGGGGTTCTTATGGTGTTCTTTTTTAAACAGGCTTAAATACGCCGGATTAACTATATGCTTTACTGTACTGTTATCAGGCGTTTTTTTTATAGCAGAAGCACAGCATATTGACCCGCATATCACTTTTCTTTCATCAAAAAGTGAAATAAAAATTGCAAATCAGGAAATAGCAGATATTACCGTTAAAGTACAAAATAAGGGGAACGCTGCCATAAGTGGTTATTTTGATATTAAATTACCTGAAGACTTAAGGCTATTATCCAAAAATCACCTGGATATTTTATTAATGCCTGGCGATAGTGTGTTTGTTCCTGTTAAAATATTTGTAAGTAAACAGGCCGCTGCCGATAAGGCTTATCCTTTATTAATGCGGTTAACTGCCAATGAAAAAGTAATTGCAGAAACGGGGTGTAATGTTCATATTAATATCAAAAAGAGTGTATCTCTTACCCCCTTAGTATCCAGCATATTGTTAAATCCGCAAACGGATACCATAAAAATACCGGTAAATGTTTCAAATTCGGGTAATACATTTCAAAAGGTATCCATTATAGCTCAGTTTCCTTATCATATTGAAGGAGTTGACAAACCATATACTATACAGCTTTCCTTATTACCATCAGCTGATACGATAGTTTATTTTAAAAGGATAGTTAACCGCAGAATGCTGGCAAGTGATGAATTTGATGTGACACTTACCGGTCTTTACGCTAATGGTGAAATATTTGGAATGGGGTATACAAAAATACAGTCGGCAAAAGGTATCAGGCGTTACGTTAATGAAAACTACACGGATAACAACACTTATAATAGTATCTCGCTGTCTTCTCAAAATATGTTTGCCCCAAATCAGGATTATTTGTTTAACGGAAGAGGCAGCGTTGATTTTCCAGATAGTAAATTAAGATATAGCTTTGATATTACGACCTATCGAAATAATTATTCGCCTGATATGATCAGAAATACTTATATCAACTATGAAACACATAACATGGGTTTGACGGTAGGTAATATTAACCGGAATTTTGAGATTAACATGAATGGAGAGGGGGCGGCTTTTTTTTTTAATGATACAGCGCGACGCGATATATATGAAGCAGGTTATATCAGCGCCAATACTAATTTGTTTCAAAAAACGCCATTCGGTATTCCTTCGTTAGGTACAGAATCCTGGTTCTCTGCTGGGCATAGAAATAAAAAATGGGATATTTTAAGCACTTTTTTGATGCAAAAGAGCCCTTTTTTAAATACTAACAATATGATTCTTTCCAATAAGTTTAATTGGCATTCTCAAAAATTAAATATCGCTGTAAGCTTTAATGGTGGCCGCACAACTGATCTTACCAATAATGAAAGCAAATACAGCTCTGCCTTTGGTTTAAATCTGTCGGGGAAATTACAGAATTGGGAGTATACCAGTATTAATTATATGAGTTCGGGTTATTATCCTGGTGTTAGCAGGGGCGCTACCACTCTTTCAGAAAGGATAACGCACATCGGTACTGATAAAAGTGAATGGGTAAGCATGGATTATTTTAATTACCTGCCTAACTATTTTTCAAATTCATTCTCTTACCTTCCCCAGTATAGTAATTTAAGACTGGAAATAGGTGAATCTAAAAAAATTAAGGCTTTTACACTTTCTATAGCGCCTACCTACAGCAAGGAGACGAATAACTCCTATGTACTCTCCTTTAATAATACTTCATCCCAACAAAATCCAATTTCTATTTTTAATGCTTTGGATTTGCATACTATTATGTCGTATCCTATATCTATCAGCAGGTATATTAATGTTAACATGCAGGGTGGAATGTATAATTCATCTATGGATAGCCATTATCAGTTTCATTATGATTTAATTTCAAATTATTCTGACCCTATATTTAATATTAATGCTTCCATACAATTTGGCAACGTTAATTTAGGTGAAGTGGTGAATAATTACCTGCATCCTGATGTGCCTAACCGCGTTATTATGGTTGCGCCAAATGTGCACAAAAGCTTTTTTCATAAAAAGGCCCTCGCAGAAACCGGGTTAACGTATCTGAACAGCAGCCTATACGGGAGCAGCATTTTATTAACAGGTCGTTTTACATATGAAATTTTGCCCAAAACAACGCTATATATGGCTGTTAATCACAACCGGTATGTATATGCTTACGGAGCCTATCATAACAGCATTATTGAAGCTGGCATTACTCAAAAATTGCCTTCTATGAAGGTTGGGAAAAAAAGCATTTCACTTGGAGTTTTTGTTTATAAAGATAATAACCACAACAGTGTTTTTGATGTTGGCGATTCAGTTTCTGTCAATACTTTGGTTTATGTAAATGATGTGGCATTTATAACAAGAAGTAATGGTACTATTTCGTATAAGGATTTGCCGGTGGGTAATTACCATGTTACTATTGGTAACAATAAAGGCTGGTATGCTCCTGAACAATATGTTAGTTTTAAAAAGAATCTTGATATACAAATACCTTTGGAACGTACGGGAACGATTAAAGGAGGCATAACATTTTCTGTTAAGGAGTTTAGCTATGAAATAAGGCCCGAAAAATCAGGGATTACCATTACGGCAACAAATGAGAACAACAAAGTTTATTCTACTATGACAGGTCCGGATGGGCAATATACATTTTATATTCCTGCCGGTATTTATGTAATAAATTGCAGCCAGGAAAGCTTGCCAACTGAAATTGAATGTACCAATAATAACAGACAAGTTAAGGTTCAATTTAACTCAGAAAATGTCGTAAATTTTGATTTAAATATTAAAAATAGAAAAATCGAAATAAAACGATTTATTTCACCCTCTAACAAAAAAGATAAAAGGGAAAAGAAATAAAAACAATAGGGTTTAAAGTATTTTATTATCTAAAACTCTTAGTAAGGATGAGTTTGCGATAACATCTGATATTAATAACAACCTTGATGATATGATACAAGATTAATGCTCAATTGCACAAGGTTGTATTAGTCATAAGCTTTTAATTTATATTTATTAAAAAAATATATAGTATAAAGAGTTGAGCTTTAAAAAGCTATGATGAGTACAACAGGAAGAAATTTTATATATTAAAAATGTACTATTCGCGCCAGCAAATCTTTTTTTAAAGAATGGTTTAATTTGATTAAAAAGTGCTTCCTGTATATTAAATCTCATTAAGTATTATTAATGCATAAGAAATATAAATAATTAATGAATAATACATTAATTTATAAGTTAATATATTTATATTCTATATTTTATTAACTGTAATAAACTATTTATTTGTAATATTGGGATCAAATTCAGATAATATATTTAACGCACAATATTAATAAATTGTGTATAGTGTAAATTAAATGCGTATTCATAATAAATTTTTTATATTCTTTTCTTTCTTCCTTTATTTTAGTTATTTCAGTCAAAGTGATTACACCGAAGCTCAAAATCTTCCCCAATCAAATAATTCTCAAATTCAGAATTTAAGTCAAATAAATGTAGATCAAATGTCTGATGCTGATATAGCAAACCTTTCGGCTCAGCTGCTTTCAGGAGGTGTCACAATCGACCAGGCGGGACAACAAGCTATTTCTAAGGGGATGTCTCAAAGTCAATGGGATAAATTAAAAGCGCGGCTTTCAACACCTGCTGCTGTGCAAAAAAATTCCGGCGCCAACAACGCTGTACTTAATGCAGACCGGCAAACCCACATCGACACTGTTAAAGTGGCAGTAAAACATTCAACGTCCAACGTTTTTGGTTCAGCATTTTTTAACACACAATCACTCACATTTGAGCCAAATTTACGCATTGCAACACCCGTAAATTATGTATTAGGGCCAGATGATGAATTGTTGATCAATGTTTCCGGATACCAGGAATTGGTACTTAAAGCTACTGTACAGCCTGAGGGGACTATTTTTATACCTCAAATTGGGTCTATTTTTGTTAATGGTTCGACCATCGAAGCCGCAACAACGCAGATAAGACAAAAGATGGCTGAAAGTGCTTATCCATCGTTAAAATCGGGCCTGTCAAAGCTCAGCATTACGCTCGGTAAAATACGTAGTATTCATATTACTATAGTAGGCGGCTTCAGGCCGGGAAATTATACCATATCCTCGTTAGCTACAGTTTATAATTCACTTTACTTATGTGGTGGCCCTGGAGATATAAATACCTACCGTAATATTGAACTGATAAGAAATAACAAAGTTTATCGCACAATTGACCTGTACCGGTTTTTGACATCCGGAGATGTAAGCGATAATATATCACTTAAAGATAATGATGTTATCAACTTTCCAGTTTTTAAAAAGCATGTATCCATATCCGGAGAGGTAAAAAGACCGGGCGTGTTCGAATTGAAAAATGGAGAGGATTTCCAAAAATTGCTATTTTTTGCCGGTGGATATACAGATAAAGCTTACAGGGCGAACATAAAAGTGAAAAAGCTTACGGATACCGCCAGAATAATCAAGGATTTATCAAGAGAGCAATCCTTAACCTACACCCCGTCCAATGACGATGAGTACCAGGTTAGTGCTATTTCAGACCGGGTTGAAAATGCAGTTAGTATTGCCTGTGCCGTATATAAACCAGGAGAATTTGAGCTTACCTCAGGCATGACAATAAGTGGGTTGATTAAACGTGCCGGGGGGCTTCAGGAAAGCGTTTTCAAAGACAGGGCAACGTTAACCAGAACTTATCCTAACGGAATAACGGAGAACATTACATTCAATGTATCCGATGTTATGAATGGCAATGCATCTGACATAAAACTAATAAAAAGAGATGTGGTAAATATTGGATTGATCACCGATTTTAGAACTACTTATAAAGTTTCAATTACTGGAGAAGTTAGAAAACCTGGTGATTTCGCCTATAGCGAAAATCTTACTTTAAAAGACGTATTATTTTATGCCGGTGGATTTACTGATGCTGCTTCAACCTATAATATTGAAGTTGGAAGACGTATTGTAAGCAATCATAAGGAAATCGACATAGATTCGATTGCCCAAATTTATTCTATAAGCACTGATCGAAATTTATCTACGGGGAATGATAATTTTATTTTGAAGCCTTTTGACATTATTACAGTTAGGCGCAATCCCGGTTACAATGAACAACAAAAAGTTACCATTACAGGGGAAGTCAATTATCCCGGCAGTTATGTTATTAAATCAAAAAAAGAACGGGTTGATGACCTGCTAAAGCGTGCCGGAGGTCTTACACCTATGGCATATGCACGAGGCTTGTATTTAATTAGGAATGCTGTTGCTGATAATAATGAACAACAACAGGAAACAGTAAAGAATGTTCAAAAGAGCATTAAAGATACAAGTAATGATGTAGTTACCGATATTGCCAAAACAAATTTTAGAATTCCTATAGATTATAAAAAAATAACCGCAGACCCGGGATCTATCGAAAATTATATATTATTGAATGGTGATGTCATAGAGGTTTTAAAATTAGACCCCTTGGTTAGAGTGAGCGGTGAAGTGTTTACCACAACTAAAACCAGCTACATTGAAGGTGAAAAACTAAATTATTATTTATCACAGGCCGGTGGTACCAGTAGTTATGCCCGCAGGTCAAAAATATATGTGTTGTACGCTAACGGACATATTAGCAGAACACATAATGGATTTATTGGATTGTTCAGATCATATCCTAAAATAGAATCAGGTGCTGAAATTATTGTGCCCAGAAAAAGCATAACAAAAGGTATCGATACTGCTACAATATTTGGATTAACGACAGGATTTGTATCCTTGGTATCATTAATTATTATTACACTATCCACCCTAAATAGATAAGATGCCGGAATTCAATCAGGATACCATTAAATTTTGGCAGGCAAAAGCTGTTGATGTTTTATCATATCTACTTAAAAAATGGTATTTTTTATTATTAACAACAATTTTAGGGGCTCTAATTGGGTATTATACTTTTAAAAAAATTAAACCCACCTATACAGCTAATATTAATTTTGTACTTTCAACAGATCAACGTGGTAATAATGGATTAGCTGGTTTGGCAGCTCAGTTAGGTTTTGACGCGACCACAGGAAGCAGCGAAAATATATTTTCGGGTGATAATATTATTGAGCTGTTTAAATCAAGAAGTCTTATTGGTACAGCGTTGATGTCAGAAGTTGATAGTACATCCCATCAAACATTATTAAACTATATTGCTCAGCATCAATATTACAATACTTATAAAGAAATTGGTCCTTTTAACCGCGATCCTAAAACTTTCACTAAAAGACAAATTAATTTATATAGAAGCATTATTACCTATGTTGCCAATTCGTTTTTGGTATTTAAAAAAGACAAAAAATTAATTTTTTATATCATAAGTGCTACATCAACTGATCATAATACAGCTTATTATATAGCTAAATATATGCTTGATCAAACCTCAAAGTATTTTATTGATACAAAAACAAAAGTTTCAGCAACAAGTGTAATGCTATTGCAGCAGGAAGCTGATAGCCTGGCTACCGTATTAAAAAACACATACAGTTCTACAGCCGCAATGATTGACCGTACCTATAATATCAACCCATCAATTAGTGTTCAACGGTCAGCGTCATTATTTAATCAGGCCAAAGCCTCTGCTTTTGCTGGAGCTTATACTGAAGTGATGCGTAATTTGGAAGTTGCTAAAATTAGTTTGCAAAAAGAAACGCCTTTATACAGAATTATAGATGAGCCCGAACTTCCTTTAGCCCCATCAATTG
>JAQBOY010000279.1 GCA_028287805.1 Mucilaginibacter sp. | reverse complement strand
GGAGCGAGTATGGGCGGCTTCCTTCCGCAGCTGTTAGATCGTAAGCGATATAATGAAGACGGTGTAGGCAGTGTGCATATTTATTCGCCCTGGTGGCTGGATAATAAAAAACTGGATTTCCCACGAGGGTACCATATTGAATATGGAGGCGGCATGCACATGCCAACCTATGGTTTTATGAATGGTATGCAAAACCTTAACGGATTATTACCGGGCCGTGATGGCAAGATGAAAGAAGCGGGTGGGTTTGGGGCTGGCTTAAAGGATGATTACCGCCGTTTTTATGGCACACAGGTAGGCATGGCCGGGCGTGGAACCGCTATTGCCCGTGAAGATAATTACTGCGAGATAGATGATAACGTGGTAGATAAATTTGGCATCCCTGTACTGCGTTTCCATTATAACTGGAACGATGACGAAGTTAAGCAGGCCAAACATATGCAGGAAACCTTTCAGTCAGTTATGCATGAAATGGGGGCCATTGTAACTTCAAGACTACACGGTGCCGAAACTAATTATGGTTTAGAAGCTCCGGGACGCATTATACATGAGGTTGGAACCGTAAGAATGGGGGATGATCCTAAAAAATCGGCCTTAAACAAATGGAGCCAGGCGCATGATTGCAAAAATTTGTTTGTGGTGGATGCAGCGCCCTTTGTACAGCAAGGCGATAAAAATGCTACATGGACTATACTGGCTCTATCCATGCGTACCAGCGAATACATATTAGAGCAGCGAAAAAAATTAAATCTTTAAACGGTATATATTTTATACATTAATTATGAACAGGCGCGAATCCCTCAAAGCAATTGGTTTAACCTCACTGTCAGCAGCACTACTGTTAGAAGCCGGCATCAGCGAAGCTCAGCAGGTTCCGCATAAAAAGAAGGCGCCTGCGCCGCACGAGCCGGTAGTTGATGAAGCAGGCAGGCAGCCTTTTGAAATTGAGCGCGATAAACGATTACATGCCGAAAAATATTTTACTGCGCATGAGATGGCTACCATTACCGTACTGGCCGATATCATCATTCCCCGTGATGCCAAATCAGGCAGCGCGTCAGACGCTAAAGTGCCTGAGTTTATTGAATTTATTGTTAAAGATATTCCGGATCATAAGGTACCGATGCGTGGCGGCCTGCACTGGTTGGATGTACAATGCCTGAATCAGTTTGGTAAAAAATTTATTGACTGCGACCATACCCGGCAAATTGAAATGGTTACTCAAATAGCGTATCCTAAAAAAGCCAAACCCCAAATGAAACAGGGCGTAGCTTTTTTTAACCTGATGAGAGACCTAACGGCCTCCGGCTTTTTTACCAGCAAAATAGGCTTGGCCGATATTGGTTATATGGGCAATACCCCGGGTAAATGGGAAGGTGTACCTGCTGATGTTTTGAAGCAGTATGGGATGGAAGGGGTGTGATTGTTAAGCCTTAGCCTTAATCTCATTTATATATTTTGCAGATAAATGTATGGAGACAACGTTATAATACGGGACTTAAGTTTCGATGATATGGCAGCATTAACGTTGTTAATAAACGAATTAGGCTACCCGACATCTTATAGCGAAATGGAAAGTCGCTTCAAAAAAATTGCTGTTCATCCTAATTACAAAACAATTGTTGCCGTTTCAAATAATGAAATTGTTGGTGTGGCTGGGTTATGCAAGGGGATATTTTATGAAATGAACGGCATGTATATGCGAATACTTGTATTTATAGTAAAGCAAAGCAACCGTAAACAGGGAATAGGCAAAATATTGATGCGAGCTTCAGAAGATTGGGCCATTGAACAAGGTTTAAATACAGTTTTGGTAAATAGTGGTAATCGCGATGAACGAATAGATGCACATGCTTTTTATAAAGAAATGGGATATGCCATAAAATCTTCAGGATTTGTTAAGCGTTTATGAAAGTTAGGTTGTGGTGATAATAAATCCTAATGGTTAAGTAACCAGGGAAATCGCTTTTAATTTTACTGCAAAAAAACCTGATCCATGCCCCGTTTGGGGCTACCTATTTGTAGCAATAAATATCAAAAATGGCATTTGCCCCGTCAGGGGCTACCCATTCTCAAACGTTCAATCCCGCCATATTGGCTAAAAAATTTTAAAAGCGATTTTCCTAACACAGCAGGAGATAATGCCCGTTTCAATCAATTATAAAAATAACCTACTTTTGATTATTGAGATTCATGAGCCTCGATTGAATAAACCAGAGGAGATCAGGTTGATGATGAATTAAACAGGCATTAATTTTGTACTGATATGCTTAACCTCAATTTTACGCCATTCCCAACAATAACAACCCAACGCCTGGTGTTAAGGCAATTACAGGATGACGATGTTCATGAACTTTTTGCCCTGCGTACAGACGAGCGTGTGAGCCGTTTTTTAGACCGGCCCCTGCCGGAGTCGTTGAATGATGTCCGGGAGTTCATTGCAAAGGTAAACCAAATTACGCATGACAACGAGGGCCTTTATTGGGTAATTACCCGCAAAAACGAAGATAAGCTATTGGGTGCTATTGGCTTGCGGAATTTCGGACCGGAACAATGCCAGGCCGAAATAGGCTATGAATTGCACCCCGATCACCAGGGTCAAGGCTTCATGCACGAAGCAATAACCCATGTATTAGCTTATAGTTTTGGTCGGTTAGGTTTGCAGGCGATTATGGCCGATACAGACCCTGGGAATCTGCGATCCATCCAAATACTTGAAAGGCATGGTTTTGTGAAGATTAATGGTCTGGAAAACACCTACATATTGAGTGATAAGAAGCTATAAACCAAATAGCCAACAATATTGTGGTTTTTATCCGACCTCGCAGGGAAATCGCTTTTAACATTTAAGTAATTAATTTAGCTCTATAGTCATCATCTAAAGCGGCAAGCATTCTTTTGTTCGCTTTGCTTTTTTTGGTTTCTTTCTCTTCGTCAATCATAGTGAGGGCCATTTTCGCAATGATATTGTAGTTAAGCGCAGAATTGCCTTTCTTTTTCAGGCCCCATCTTCTTTAAAAACCACATCAAGCACCCAATGCAGGTTGTTTTCTACAGCCCAGTGGCTTCGTACCGCCTTGTTAATTGTCTTTGCTTTAGCAGGTAAGGAGGATATGTAATACCTGTCCTGGGTTGACTTTTTTCCGCTCTGTTTGTCAATCCTTTCCGATGTTATCTTGGCAATACCGATGGCCTTTTTGAGTTCTGCGGGGATCTTTCAAGTTTGAAAAAAAGTTGGAAAATACCGGGTGGGGTTTTTGGGATGAAAATGAAATGGTCATTTTTTTGACCTTAATCATTCATATCGTAAATATAACCCTCCCTCAACGATTATCAAAATATTTTAAAGCGATTTCCCTGGTTAAGTAACACCAGATAGAAGCAATCATCAGAATTTGAGTATATTAGGAGCAACTATCTATTCAAATTATGAAGTCAACATCCTTACGCTTAATCCCTTTATTTTTATTGTGTGCCGCTCACTTATCAGCACAAAATAATCTTCAGAAAGTAACCGCTTTTCGTAAAGCTCATGAGCAGCAAATCATAGCTGAGTATTTAAAATTTGTTGCTATTCCTGATGAAACAAAAGACTCCGTAAATATTCCGTTAAACACGGCTTACATTGTAGATATGCTGGCCAAACGTGGTATCCATGCCGAACTTTTGAAGCCGGCATCAGGCAATCCGGTTGTGTTTGGTGAAGTTAAGTTTCCGGGAGCTACAAAAACTATTAATTTTTATGCCCATTATGATGGTCAGCCTGTTAATCCTAAACAATGGTCACCGGGATTAAAACCGTTTGATCCGGTTTTTATTACGACACCTATAGAACAGGGTGGGCATATCATCAACTATACACCAGGAATGGCAGTTGATCCGGAATGGCGGTTAAGCGGGCGTGCCAGCGCGGATGATAAAGCAGGAATAATGTGTATCATTAATGCTTATGACGCGCTTATACAAAGCAAGCTTAAGCCAACTTATAATTTAAAATTCTTTTTTGAGGGTGAAGAGGAAAAAGGGTCCCCTCACCTGGGCGAGATATTCAGAAAAAACAAAGATAGGCTGGCTTCAGACTTATGGATAATTTGCGATGGCCCGCGGCATGCTTCGGGCAAAAAAATAGTGGTATTTGGTGTAAGGGGAGATGTGAATATGCAACTTACCGTTTATGGCCCAAAACGTCCTTTGCACAGCGGTAATTACGGTAATTGGGCACCCAACCCCGGACTAATGCTGGCACAATTGCTTAGCAGTATGAAGGATGATCAGGGCCGAGTGACTATTAAAGGTTTTTATGATGACGTGGTGCCGTTAAGTGAGGCAGAAAAAGCAGCCATAAGCAAAATTCCCCCAGTGGAAGCCAGTTTGAAAAAAGAATTGGGTATAGCGCAGCCTGAGGGGGGAGACCGTACATTGATAACAGGTTTCATGCAACCCACTTTAAATATAAATGGTATGGCCAGCGGCAATGTAGGTGCACAGGCAGCTAATGTAATTCCTACTAAAGCCGATGCTGTGCTCGACCTGCGATTAGTATTGGGTAACGATGTTAACCGCCAAATACAAAAAGTGACCGACCATATTAAAGCACAAGGATATTATATTACTGATAAAGAGCCCACAGATGAGGAAAGAGAAAAGTATGCAAAGATTATTCGTATTAATCATGATGCAGGCTATAATGCCCAGCGCACACCTATGGATATGCCGGTTGCCCAGTCAGTAATTAAAGCGATGCAATCAACAGTTGATTACCCGGTTATACTTACACCCAGTTCGGGAGGAAGCCTGCCATTATTCATTTTTGAAAAGGAGCTTGGGGCTAAAGTGATAACAGTGCCCTTAGTTAACTATGATAATAACCAGCATGCTGAAAATGAAAATGTAAAGATCAGTTTTTTGTGGGAAGGGATTGAAACCATAGCTGCTATAATGCAAATGAAATAGAAAGAGCGGTCGTAATAATTCGTTTGTGTTAATAAATAGATTTGGTTCGCTCTGCCCCTGCTGACTTATAAAAGCGCGCATAATAACATAATCTCTATGTTATTATGCGCAACTGAGTAATTTATGACAAGGTTTAGATTAGTTAAAAGTAACATTTAAATATTAAGAAGCAATTAAGATATAATAAAAGTTAAATATTAATTTGCCCTATCTGTCATGATTGGCCGGACTAAAAATGCATTCTCATTAGGTAATAACGATAATCCCTTTTCTACTGCAAGTTTTTATGTGGTTTTGAATGTGTACATGACTTTACAACCAATTAACATACGCGCTTTATCCAGTAAACTGATTATTGCAATTTAATTGCGAAATTCGCCTACCGAAATTCGAAGTTAAAATGCTGCAAATTGAACAAAACGTTTCCCTTAAAAATTTTAACACGTTTGGCGTTGAAGCCAATGCCAGGTATTTTGTTGAAATTAACCATGAGGATGACCTGACTGAGCTTTTTATGGACCCACAATGGCAGCAGGTGCAAAGGCTGGTACTGGGTGGCGGTAGTAATGTATTGCTCATAAATGATTTTGACGGGTTGGTTATCCGGATGAACATTCGCGGCTTTGAACACCGTATACAACACGAAGATGTATTTGTTGAAGCCGGAGCAGGGGAGGTGTGGAACGACCTGGTTAATTTTTGTGTGGATCGTAATTACGCCGGACTGGAAAACCTGAGTTTGATACCGGGTTCGGTAGGGGCATCTCCTATTCAAAATATAGGTGCTTATGGAGTGGAGCTAAAAGATGTGTTTGGCAGCTGTAAGGCTTTTGAAATTGCCACAGGTGCCTTTAAAACCTTTACTAAGGAAGATTGCCGGTTTGATTACCGGGAAAGCATTTTTAAAACCCAACTAAAAGGACAATATATAATTGTATCTGTTAAATTTCATTTATCGCTTATACCCCATATCAATTTAAAATATGGCGCTATTGAGCAGGAACTGGCTAACCGTCATATTACAGCACCTACTATAAAGGATGTATCACAGGTTGTTTCACACATTCGGGTGTCTAAACTGCCCGACCCGTCAACCATTGGCAATGCCGGTAGCTTTTTTAAAAATCCGGTAATTACAGCTGATGAGTTTCATCCGCTACTGGAAAAGTTCCCAACAATTGTGCACTATCCGGCAGATAATGACCATGTTAAGCTTGCTGCCGGGTGGCTGATTGAACAATGCGGCTGGAAAGGAAAAACGGTTGGGCATACCGGTACCTGGAAGAATCAGGCCCTGGTCCTGGTGAATCACGGTGGTGCAACCGGAATAGAAGTGTATACATTTTCGTCGCAAATCATAGACAGTGTGTACACTAAATTTGGCGTTTTGTTACAACGTGAAGTAAATATTATTAATTAATTTTTTTTACTATAAATTAATTAATAAACTACATCATGTGGTTTAAATAATCTTTATTTGTCATTTTTTTGTTTGTCATTTTCTTGTAAAATACTGTATTTGAGTATTTTATAAAGTGTTTGTGGATATAAAGTATTGATGGAATCAAATTTTTTATATTTTTTATCGTCGCAGATGTTTTAATGGTTTTTGCACAGTGGTATTAAGTTTGTTTAACTACTGATACAAAACATTAACAGTATGACAAAGATTGAGTTTAACACCCTGGTATTACGTCAAGCAAGTTCATTAAGATCATATGCCTTGCATTTTACACATGACGCAGATGATGCTAATGACCTTGTTCAGGATACCATTTTAAAGGCCATAACTTATTATAATAAGTTTAAAGAAGGCACAAACTTAAAAGGATGGTTATATACTATCATGAAAAATACCTTCATCAACAACTATCGTCGTTTTGTTAAGATGAGCACATTTGTAACAAAATCTGATGAAATATCATCGCCCAATTTAGTTTACAGCTCGACTAAAAATCAAGGCGAAACAAAGTTTGTAATGGATGATATAAAAAGAGCTTTAGACAGGTTGCCCGCTGATTATTATGTTCCTTTCACCATGTATTTTGAAGGCCATAAATATCACGAAATTGCCGATCATTTAGCTATTCCTATCGGTACAGTTAAAACACGTATACATGTTGCACGTAAATTATTAAAGAAAGGCTTAAAAGCATATGATAACGGTATCAAAAAGCCGGTATATGCAGAAAACTAGCCTGGATTAAACTCACACAATATATAGAAAAGCCTGCTTTAACGTAATAAAAGCAGGCTTTTTTGTCGCTATATTTTTATTTTTTAAAATACCGTGTAGCCTCCTTAGCTGCAATTTGACCGGAAATTAATGCCGGTGGTACCCCCGGGCCGGGAACCGTTAATTGCCCGGTATACAGCAAGTTATTAATGTGGCGGGCTTTCATAGCCGGTTTAAAAAAGGCGGTTTGAGCCAGTGTATTAGCCAGGCCATAGGCATTGCCTTTAAAGGAATTATAATCGGCCTTAAAATCATTTAAAGCATAGCTGCGTTTTACTACTATTGAATCCCTTATTTTTTCGCCTGTTATTTTTTCAAAGCGGTGTAGCATTAGTTCAAAATATTGTTCGCGTATCGTTTCATTATCTTCTAAACCCGGTGCTACAGGTATTAAAAAGAAAAGATTTTCTCCATTCTCCGGTGCTATAGTGCGGTCAGTTTTTGAGGCGCAGGCCACATAAAACAGGGGCTTGGCCGGCCATTCAGGGCGAGTATAGATTTCCTCGGCATGCTGTTGAAAGTCTTCATCAAAAAACAGGTTATGATGCTGAATGCTTTTAATTTTTTTATTGGTGCCGATGTAAAATAATAAGCTGGAAGGCGACATTGTTCTGCTGTTCCAATATCGTTCACTATAATTACGATGCGGTTCATCCAGTAAATGCTGGTCTACATGTTCATAATCTGCCCCTGCAATTACAAAATCAGCTTTAACATCGCCTTGTGTTGTTTTAATAATACTTACCTGTTTATGGCTTACCTCAATTTTAGTAACTGCGGTATTTAACCTGATATCCACCTTTAATTCTTCAGCAAGTTTTACCATAGCTTTTATAATTTCATTCATACCACCCATGGGGTACCAGGTTCCCAATACCAGGTCGGCGTGGTTCATAAGGCTGTACATGGCAGGCGTATTCTGCGGTGTTGCGCCTAAAAAAAGCACAGGAAATTCCAGTAATTTAATTAATCTGGGATCTTTAAAATATTGGCGGACATGTTTGCTCATACTGGTGAGCAATTGTATGCTTAAACTTTTTTTAATCAGGTTAAGGTCAATAAATTCAGTAATGGAATGTGAAGGCCTGAACACGTATTCGCCCATCCCAACTTTATATTTATAGGCCGCCTGGTTTAAAAATTTTCTTAACCCCGCACTGCTTCCCGGTTCAATGTTTTCAAAAAGCGCTTCCAGCTTTGACAGATCTGCCGGTATGTCTAATAACTCATCCTGACTGTAATAAATACGATAGCCAGGGTCTAATCTTTTCAGTTCATAATAATCGCCGGGTTTTTTTCCGAACAGTGCAAAAAAGTTTTCAAACACATCGGGCATCCAGTACCAACTTGGGCCCATATCAAAGCGAAAACCGTCCTTTTCCCACACACGCGCCCTGCCGCCGGCCTGATCATTTTTTTCAAGTACAGTAACTTTGAATCCTTCCTTTGCCAGTACACAGGCAGCAGAAAGCCCGGCAAAGCCGCTGCCAATTACAACAATGTGTTTATTATTATTCATCAGGAACGTTAATAAGCCGAAAGTAAGCAATTGTTTGCCGGGCAAAACTAAGCAAGTTGTATTTTCGTACTTTTAAAGCAAATCTGCGAGTAAAATGAATTTGTATGATATAACCTGCCTGGAGTG
The DNA here is from genome assembly GCA_028287805.1 of Mucilaginibacter sp. Taxonomy (GTDB): domain Bacteria; phylum Bacteroidota; class Bacteroidia; order Sphingobacteriales; family Sphingobacteriaceae; genus Mucilaginibacter. The sequence goes on along the minus strand of JAQBOY010000279.1, from coordinate 3,139 downwards.
CAGTAAAATAATAACTGAAAAATACAGTACTTCATTTAGCAGTGGTATTAAGGCATTTCACCAGCGCTTCAGATATCCTATTTATGCTATTTATGGTTTTGTGAGGTATGCAGATGAAATCGTAGATACTTTTCACAGTCATGATCAATCAAAGCTCATTAACGATTTTAAACAGGAAACTTTTAAGGCTATTGATCAAAAGATTAGTTTGAACCCGGTATTGCATTCTTTTCAATATGCCGTAAATAAATATCAGATTGAACCTGCTTTAATTGAAGGCTTTTTGCGGTCGATGGAAATGGATTTGGAAAAAAAGGCTTATGACCATGCCGATTATAAGGATTATATTTATGGATCGGCAGAAGTAATAGGGTTAATGTGCCTGCGTGTTTTTTGTGAGGGAAACGGCCAGATATACCATTCATTAATGCCCATGGCCCGCAGCTTAGGGTCAGCTTTTCAAAAACTCAATTTTTTACGCGATATGAAGACAGATTATGAAGATCGCGGCCGAACCTATTTCCCTGGTGTTGATTTTAAAAATTTTACCGAGCAGGATAAGCAACGCATTGAAGATGAGATCAAGACGGATTTTGACGAGGCCATTAAAGGCATAAAACAGCTGCCGCGCGGTACAAAATTAGGTGTGTATATTGCCTATAGTTATTACCTGCAATTATTTAAAAAGATCAGGAATACATCAGCGGCGGTATTGATGCAAAAACGCATCAGGCTTTCGGATACCAGAAAAAGCGCGATATATGGCAGAGCATGGCTCAAGCAAAAACTGAACGCAATTAATAACTGATTCCCTTGAAGTACACTTATTTGCTCCTGAATTTTTTTACCGTGTTTTTCCCGGTGATATTATCTTTTGATAAAAAGGTGCAGTTTTATAAAAGCTGGAAATACTTATGGCCGGGTATGGCTATAACCGGCGTTGTTTTTTTGTTTTGGGACGTGCTGTTTACTATTAAAGGGGTATGGTCATTCAATAAAAATTACATTACAGGTTTAACTTTTTTTCAGTTGCCTGTTGAAGAGATCCTGTTCTTTTTAACTGTTCCTTTTGCCTGCGTATTCATCTATATGTGTTTAAACTATTATGTTAAATGGGAGATAAATAATCAAATAAGCAAGGGCATATCAAATATGCTCATCCTGCTTTCCGTTGGAGTATTGATCTTTAATACCGACAAATTGTATACGCTGGTAACTTTTAGCCTGCTATTGGTATTGGTGGTACTTATACAATATGGTTTTAAATCTATATGGCTTAACCGGTTTTATAGGGCTTATATAGTTGTTTTACTTCCTTTTTATGTAATTAACGGTATCCTGACCGCTTTGCCGGTTGTACTATATAACAATGCCGAAAACCTGGGTAAACGGATAGGAACCATTCCTTTTGAAGATCATTTTTATTGTATGGCGCTGTTGCTGATGAATGTTGGCTTTTTTGAATACTTTAGAAGCAAAAAACAATTGGCCAATGAGTAATGAGCTGCCTGTATATACCCGGTCACAACTGGCCCTTCGCAATGGACAGGACAAACCCGAAGTGTGGATAGCTTATAAGGGGTTGATATATGATGTAACCCGCAGCCGCTTATGGCGCAACGGTAAGCACTATGAACACTGGGCAGGGCAGGACCTTACTGCCGAATTACGTGATGCTCCGCATGACGAGTGGGTGTTTCAGAACTTTGATGCTATTGGAAAGTTGATGTAGCCTCACCCCAGCCCCTCTACAGGGGAGAGGGGCTTAAATATGATAACCCTGCCAATCAAAGTCCTCTCCTTTGGAGAGGATTTAGGTGATGCTCCGCATGACGAGCGGGTGTTTCAGAGCTTTGATGCTATTGGAAAGTTGATGTAATCGCCTCACCCCAGCCCTCTCCAAAGGAGAGGGAGCTTGAATTCTGCCAATCAAAGTCCTCTCCTTTGGAGAGGATTTAGGTGAGGCCCCGCATGACGAGTGGGTGTTTCAGAACTTTGATGCTATTGGAAAGTTGATGTAGCCTCACCCCAGCCCTCTCCAAAGGAGAGGGGGCTTGAATGCAGTCAAATTATAAACTTTGCTAATCAAAGTCCTCTCCTTTGGAGAGGATTAGGTGAGGCTCTTATATATACCCCATACGCTGCAGCTCAAACAATTCTGCATAGCGTCCGCCTTTTAGCAGTAATTCTTCATGACTGCCTATTTCAATGAGTTCGCCTTGGTCTAAAACCAGGATACGGTCGGCCATACGTACGGTGCTAAAACGATGGGATATGAGTACCGCGGTCTTATCCTTGGTTAATTCAGCAAAGCGTTGAAAAACTTCATATTCTGCACGGGCATCCAAAGCGGAGGTGGGTTCATCCAGTATCAGTAATTGTGCGTCCCGCATATAGGCACGTGCCAAGGCTACTTTTTGCCATTCGCCGCCAGATAGCTCAACGCCCTGCGCAAAGCGTTTACCTAATTGCTGATCGTATGTTCCCGGTAGTTTGGCAGCTAATATATCAGCCAAACTCTGCTTTGCAGATGACTCAATAAGTGGCCTGTTATGCTGCTGGGCGATGTTTCCAACAGCTATATTTTGAGCAAAGGACATTTGATAACGCAGATAATCCTGGAAGATGATGCCTACATTCAGCCTTAAATCGTTCAACTCATACTGACGGAGGTCGACACCATCTAACAATATTCGCCCTTCGGTAGGATCATATAACCTGGCCAATAATTTTACAAGCGTAGTTTTACCAGCGCCGTTCTCACCAACCAATGCCAGTTTTTCACCGGGATGCAGGGTGAAATTTAAATGACGGTTTGACCAGCGTTCGGAATTGGCATACCTGAAACCTACATTTTCAAAAACAAAGCCCTGCTGAATTTTTTTGGGGAATGGCAATGCAGTAGCCATGTGTTTGATTTTTGGTATAATTTCAAAGAAATCGAAAAAGTCGCGCAGGTAGATAGCTCCTTGCGATACAGAAGTGAATCGCGTTAAAATACCTTCGAGTAAGCTGCGTAATTGCCTGAAAGAACCGGCTAAAAATGCCAGTTCGCCAATAGTTACGCTTCCATTAACCGTTTGTATGATAATAACCACATAAGCCGCATAATAGCCAACACTGCCCAGCATAGCAAAAA
>JAQBOY010000462.1 GCA_028287805.1 Mucilaginibacter sp. | reverse complement strand
TGCTGGATATGATCATAAAGTATTTGAAAATTCTCGGGTGTATTTTCTTTGAGGCCTATAAACGGGGAAACTTCTTTTGCGAAATATTTTATTGTTTCGTTTCCATTCGACAAGTTACTGTTCCCAGAATTCAGGGCATTCCAGGCGGGGTTATCCAATACATGATTCATAGGGCAAACCTATAAAAAACTGATAAGATATTTGCAGATTATTAGCAATCTGCTTTCAAATGAAAACTTTTGGTCTGGGTAAGTTGGGATTGAAATTGTTTACAGAAGTTTGTGAAGCCGCTTTAAGTTTAAAGCGGCTTCTGATTGTTATTTCATACTATCCTGAATTTGCTGAATAGCAGCCAGATGCTTATTCAAAACCGGCAGGGTTTTAGTTGCAAAGGCTTTTAAGTCTACACTTTTACTATTTTTCTCTTCATCAGTGAAAAGCTTAATGGTCTTTTTATGATCATCTACCATTGCTTTAACATAAGCCTTGTCAAAATCGGCACCTGATTTTTTTGACAGGTCATCTTCCTTTTTTTGCCCGTCTTTATCTATTGCAACCGGTAAAGCTATCCTCAATGACTGGCCCAATGTCATTAATTCCTGATTGGCTTTGTTATGATCGGTTACCATCATCGCGCCAAAATCTTTCACTTTACTGTTGCTTGCTTTTTGTTGGGCCAGTTTTCCTAATTCAACTTCTGTTATTCCACCAGCAATAGCATCAACTGCAAATTTGGCATCGTCCTTACCTACTTCTATATGTGATGTGGCGGCATTGGTCGAATCTGCCTTTAACGGCTTCTTGCTGGTATCTTTAGCAGCATTGGCGCTATCAGCTTCCGCTTTGCTACCCTTATTACTGCTACAAGTCTGCAAAAGACCAAAAGATAAGGCGATAATCAGTATTGCATTTAGCTTTTTCATAATTTTGCAAATAGTTAATTATTATCTAACAATAAATATAGTTTGTGGTTTGGATAAATAAGTAAATCTCCAGGTTCAGCCTGGGCTTTATAGCGGTAATTATTTAATGATCTCCCATTCAAATCTTTTACCAAACTGTTTAATTACCAAACGGAGTAACCAGATAATTAAACCAACAATAGCTATAAGAAGTATACCAAAGAAAATACCTGCTTTAAACGCGTCTTCCATTAAACCACAGCCGGAGAGCGATACCGTTAAGGCCAGGCAAAAAAGAGGTGAAATAAACTTTCTCATAATTTAATTATTTTCCTGTAAGTAACTGAATAACACCTGTAGAACAGGAATGTTTGAGCTAAATTATGAAGTAATTATGATAGCTTGTGGTTTATTACTTTACAGGCATGCGAAAAGTAAAACGGGTTTCTTCGGGTGTAGACAGCACTTCAAATTTACCACCATGCGCTCGGGCAATTTCATTGGCTATATACAGGCCAAGGCCTAATCCCCCCTGCCCTGATTTAACCTCTCCGCGTGAAAAGGGTTGAAACAAGCGATTCATTGTGGCATCAGAAATTTTATCGCCATAATTAATAACCGATAATTTAAATTCACCATCCCCGCTTATGGCCTCCACTTTAACAGGTGTATCCACGTTACCATGGGTAAGCGCATTCGCTAAAATATTAGAAAATAGCTGGGCAATACGTTTACCATCGCAATTTACCGGTTCTGCCAACACGAAACGGGTTTTAATAATATGATTGGGCCATATAGCCCGCATCTCGGTTATAACCTGTTTCAAAATGATATCTAAATTATCATCCTCATTAGGGTTTAAGATTATGCCTTCACCCAGCCGGCCACGGGCAAAATCAAGTATGTTATCTATCAATCCATTCATTCGGAAAGAACTATCCTGTATAATATTGGCCAAACGCACACTTTTCTCATCTAACTTCATACGCACAAGTAATTGCGCACAATTTGATATGGCGCCAACAGGGTTCCGTAAATCATGTCCTAATATGGCAATAAACTGTTCGCGCAATTCTGCTGTTTTACGTTCTTCAGCAAGCCTGGCTTCGGTAACAGCCATTTGCTCAATAGCATTGAGATGGAAAGATATCAAATCAGCATATAAATTAAACATGCCGGTTATTTCGGGTGTATTTAGTTTAGCAGGTTTAGGATCTATTGCGCAAAGCGTACCAAAAAATGTACCATCCTTACGAATAATGGGTACAGAAATATAACTTTGAAAGCCATACATGGCCGGGGTATGATGATTATGAAATAATAAGTCGTTTTCAACATGATCAATAATCACAGCCTCTCCGCTTTGCCGTATTTCATTGCAAATGGTTGTTTCTAACTGTAATTCGCCGCCAGGCTCAAGACCAAAAAAAATTTCATCCCGAACGCTACAAGCTACCCATTTATTTTCGGTTACACGGGCAATAGCGGCAAATCCCATACCCGTTGTACGGCAAATAACTTCCAGCAATTTCGGCACAATTGGAATACGGCCTATCGCATTAACATCTTCCTGTATATTCAAAATCAATTGTCATTTAACTAAAGAACGTTTTAGTTCAAAAATAAGGTAAATTAAGGAATAAAACTTTAATTAGTAATTATAATTATTAATTATAATTATCATAATGATGATTTATTGATTTATAAGTCTGCGATTAATACCTTCCATGAGTATCATTAATCAAATATTTTATTATTTTTACTTTATAAGATGACGCAAAGGTGTTTTAAACAACACATCCACTACTATTTTTGAAATTGTAAAGCCAACGTATAAATAACAAGGACGTGAACATTCAGGAATACATCGAAAGCGGGGTACTGGAAACGTACGTAATGGGTTCGGCTTCTGAAACCGAAGCCAAAGAACTGCTATACCTGAAAGAACAGTACCCCGAAATACAAAATGCCCTGCAGGAACTGGAAATGGATATGGAGCATATTGCCGGCGGTATGGCTATTACACCGCCTCCAGGTGTTTGGACAAAAATTAGCGATACTATTGATGAAATAACTATTACGCCTAAGCCGGAATCGTTAAAATTAGTTCCTGATAAAGAAGAGCATACTCATAATGCCGACAATTATAAACAAGAAAAATACATTGAAGTTGAGGCTGAATCAAATTACATGCGTGTGCATAAAACCTGGAAATGGGTATTTGCCGCCGTATTTATATTGGCCAAAATATTTCTGATAGCCGCTATTTATTTTTACCTGGAGAACCGACAGGCACAACAGCAGCTGCAAGAGTTAAAAAAGGAATTAAAAAACATCCATGGGAATAGATAGATGATAAATAAAGGTAAATGCTAATTCTTAATATTATTTTGTGTCTGCATAAATGAAATGGGTATTTCTGATTACTGGATTAATTGTAAGTCTGCTAATTATAGTTGGAATTATCGGTTATTTTTTACCTGAAAAACACACAGCTTCCGTCCGGGTAATTATAAATGCCGAACCGGGAAAAGTATGGCAAAAACTGATGGATTTTGCTGCTTATCCGCAATGGCGAAAAAACCTGAAAAGTGTTGAGGTAATATCTGAAAGCGAATGGGTAGAAATTGACCAACACAATAACCGGCTGCCTTTAAAGGTTACAGCAATTGAACCTAATAAAAAACTAATTACCTTGATTAATAGCCAACACCTTGCTTTTGGAGGAAGTTGGGAATTTGACCTGCAACCAACAGGTAATCAAACTATAGTTACCATCACAGAAAATGGTGAAGTTTATAACCCACTATTCAGGTTTGTTTCCAAATTTATGATGGGACATACAGCTAATGTAAAGCAATACGCCAGTTATTTGGAGCAATCTTTTTTATAATTAAATACGTATTACTGAAAATACAGTGTTTAAAAATAAAGTTTACTGAAATTATTGATCTGGTGTTATCAATTGAGATACTAAACGGCTTAATAAAAAGTTATACATCATATATCAAAATTTAGTTCCAATTAATTAACCTTATCCTGGATGAATAAAACATTGAGTTGTTTATATATTTTTATGCTGATAGCTGTTGCTGGTTTTGGACAGGGAAAATGGGAACAAAAAATAAATGAAAACGGAATTCAAATATTTACACGAAAACCATTATCCGGAAATTTGAAAGAACTGCGGGTGGTATGTGAACTGGCCTGTTCAAAGGCGCAATTAATAAAAACACTACAGGATATTAACAACTATCCTAATTGGGTATACAGTACAAAAATTACTAATCTTTTAAAAGTCGTAAGCCCGCAACAAATCATTTATTATTCAGTCAGTCGTTTACCATGGCCCTTAAAAGACCGCGATTTAATAGTTGAATTGAGTATAATTCCAAGCACAGAAAGTAACTTATTTGAAATTCAGGCTAAAAGCCTGCCTGACTTTTTACCGCGAAATACAAATCTTATACGCGTTCCTTATTCGTCTGCATTATGGAAAGTAATTATAGTTAATGATCACCTGTTAAAAGTTGATTATACTTTTAGTGTAGATCCAGGGGGAAGTATACCGGTTTGGCTGGTTAACAGCACATTAGCAATTGGCCCCTATAATTCCTTTTTAAAGCTGAAGGAGCGATTAAAAAACCCGGAAAATGGCCCGCATTAATTAATAAATTTAACCATATTTACTAAAACAATGTCACCGGCAATACAATTTCAATACGGTTATGTCCGGTACCGTCAAAAATATCCCGATCAATTAAATAGCTGTATCTGATACCAAACGTAACAGGTAGCTCATTGAACCATTGGGTATCAAAAAACACCTCTGCCCCGGTTGAACGGAAATTACCTTTAAACTGGCTTCCGTTGGAGTAGAAATCGGTAGCGTGAGTGTAATCATAAAACATATTTCCCCTTATACGCAAAAAGTAAACGGTATTGGCTATACCTGCATCGGGGTAAGTAATAGGGAAATGGTAATTAACTCCGGCTTTATTCATATCATATAGATTTTCAGCAGTATAGCCTCTTGAAAAGGGGAGATTATTGGAGAAGGAGATTACATTTCCTTTATTATGCTGCTGATGAGCCAGATTGATCACCAGGTTATGATTAATAAATAATCCGGGGAAATAAAATGTGCCATTTACCAAAAACTGTTGAGCATCTATATTTGAAATTGCCGACTTATAATTTAAAGTAACGGTTTGTCCAAGCCGTGGATATATATTTTTTTTAGCCTGCTGGCTGCGATTGCTGAAAGTTATATAATTATTTAAATAAGTATAATGCTGATCTTTAAACATGGTATTATACGGCGACTGGAAATTAGTACTGCTGTAATTAATATCACTGCCAAAATCTATTGCTGTGGCTTGCTTACCACTACTTAAACTTAAAGGGAATTGCAAGCCGGCATGTACAGTAGTTTCATTCCAGTATATATTATTGCCTTTATATAGTCCGCGCCGATCTATGGTATAGTCTGCGCCGCCATATAAATAGGGAAACAAGGCACCATAAACGGCATTAAAACCAATATCCTTATAGCCTTCATTCCGGTTATAGGTAAATGAAAGTTGCGACTGAAATGTGTTCAGCACATTTTCGCCTGTTAGCGAAAATGTATAATTAGGGTCATTAAAATAAGGTATTAAACTATGAAAGTTAAACAAGTGATAAGACTTATGGTATTTGGTAACGGTAAGCGGCTTATCCGTTATAGAGGAAAGCAAATTAGTTGAAGAATCGCGCTTTAAAGCAGAAACGTTAAAATCAGATAAGTCGCCCGGTATTTTACCGGCATCAACTTCTTCCCATTTAATGGTACTTTTATCCACCTGGTTCAGTTGGTAGCCAAAAGCCGTTAGTTGCACCCATGCCAGTTTATTTTCGGCTACAGCAGGTTCATACCTGTTGGATGTATTGTCAGTTTTCAGCGCTAAAAGTTTGCCGTTAGCCGGCACTACTGCAAATAAACGATCACTGATACCCGATGTGGCAGAAAAATAAACCGTATCCTTTTTAATAACAGGGAAGCCAATAGGTTGATAAGCATACGGCAACAGGTATTTTACTTTACCCGTGTTAACAGCAATCATGGCCAATGACATTTTACCCTCCTTATTGCGCACTGCGGAAATTAATTGCTCATCATTATAAAACTTGGGATAGGTAAAAAATAAATTTTCAGGATTAGGTACTACGGCTATTAATTTACCGGTGAATGCACTTAATACATGCAATTCGCTTTTGCCAGACGGACCAACCTGTACAGCAATCAGCCGTTTACCATCATTACTAAAATCAGGCGCGAAATATTTGGAACGGTAAGTAATACGGCGCTCTTTTCCTGTTTTAACATCTAACAAATATAATTCGCTGTAATCACGATAGTTCCACCGCAGGTCAGGACGATAACTTGCATAAACAATTTTACCATCGCGGTAAGCAAAGTAATTATCTAAAGATATGGAACGCACACTTATCTTTTTCTCCTGCCCGTTGTTGTTAATCACAAACATAGGGATATGATCATAAGTACTTTTCATGTAAATAACCGTATGGTCATTTACATAAGCAGGAAATTCCTGGCTGGCAATAAAATGTGTGTGTTTAGTTATTGAATTATTGAAGGATGTATTGGATTGGTCATTTTTAAATTGCTGCCTGAAATAACCTAAGGCATTGGTTCTGAATTTTATAAAATCTTCGCCTGAATACTTCTTTATAGCTTTGCGCAAAGGATAAAACAAGCCTTTATAGGCTGCGGCATCCTTAGTTACTTTACGCCAAAAATCATCGCCATACTTTTCACGTCCGTAGGCTACCATCATATAGCCCGTTGGGTACCAGTCAGGCGTAAAATCCTGATAGGATCCATTCCGCAGTTTCATCCAGCTATAATCTTTTCCCGCTGCCCACAAGGCGCGGTAACCATTTAAAAAATAGGGCAACCTGCCTCTGCCCTGTTCACTTACGTGGGTTTCATTAAAAACCGCGTCACCCTCAAAAAACCAATCAGGTATGGCCGCGTCATTAGCCAATGCTTGCCCCCCTTCGCCAAATATTATCCGGAAAGCATGTGACAAGCCCACATTAAAATTATTGTATTGCTGCACATGTCTGAACTCGTGTATTGCCAATTGATCTGTCCATGGCAAACTGCCCAATTCAAAATTATTTTGTTCGGGCGTTAAATAAAATTCACTTCTAAAAGGCGCTAAACCTACATAAGCATTCGATATAGTAGTTTGATTTTGCAGCAGAATGCTTATCTGTTTTTGTTTATAGCCAATGGTTGGCTGTATGGCCCGGTTCATCCGCTGAACAATATCAGCTACCCTGATCCCCTCCGAATCCAGGCCTGCCGGGAATATTACTTTTGCAGCTGGTGTGTTGACCTGTTTCCATTTGATGGATGGCGGATTACCGCCAAATTGCTGAGCTTTTGTAAAAGTGGCATTTGCAGTTAGCAGCACTGTTAGGAGTGGCAACTGCAGCAACAGTAAGCCCGATTTATTTCTTAATAATTTTATAAAACAAGTCACAGCGTGAAAGTACATAAAATGTATGAACCGGAATTTGCGGAATTTAAGAATTTTCGGACGGATTATCTGCTCAGAATTTATAATTTATAGTCAACAATCTCAATTCACAATAACATGACATACCATACGGCAAAACTACCTACATTTGCCGATTGTTATTATAACCATGGCTAAAGTTTCAATTAACCTGGCGACAGGCTCTATACAGAAGGAAGAAATTATTGTTGGTATTGACTTGGGTACTACCAATTCGCTGGTTGCTTTTATCAACCCGGATAAAAACCCACAGGTAATTAATGATACCGGCAAGGGCGTACTGGTGCCTTCTATAGTGCATTTTGATGCAAACGGTGATATTACCGTTGGTAACGAGGCCCGAGAATACCTGATCACGGATCCGCACAATACCATATTTTCTGTAAAACGATTACTGGGCCGCTCTTACAAAGACATTGAAAATTATAAAGACTTTTTTAGCTATAAAGTTATTGACGACGATACCGAAAGCCTGGTAAAAATTAAAGTGGGCGATAAATTTTATACGCCTATTGAATTATCAGCCTTTATATTAAAAGAGTTAAAGGGCCGTGCAGAACACGCGTTAAAAACACCTGTTAACCGGGCGGTGATAACCGTTCCCGCATATTTTAATGACTCGCAACGCCAGGCCACACGCGATGCAGGCAAACTGGCCGGGCTTGATGTTTTACGTATTGTAAACGAACCAACTGCCGCAAGTTTGGCCTATGGCATAGGTTTAAACCCGGAAGAAACAAAAACAATTGCGGTATATGATCTCGGGGGCGGTACTTTTGATGTATCCATCCTGCAAATACAAAATGGCATTTTCGAGGTGCTATCCACAAATGGCGATACCTTTTTAGGCGGTGATGATTTCGACCGGGCTATTGTGGACTACTGGATTGAAAAAAATCAGCTCAACAAAGCTGAAGTGATAGCCAATAACGAACTGGCACAACAACTGCGCCTGAAGGCCGAGGAAGCTAAGAAAGCATTTGTCCATCAAAGTTTGTTTAATGAAAAAATAGGTGATATATGGTGCACTATTGACCGCAAAACGTTTGGGCAATTGATATTGCCTAAAGTACAACAAACCATTAATGCCTGTGAAAACGCCTTGAAGGATGCTAAATTGGATATCAACCAGATAGATGAGGTAGTTATGGTTGGCGGTTCAACCCGAACAGCATTGGTTAAAAAAATGGTTTCAGAATTTTTTGGCAGGCCGGTACATGACGAGGTTAACCCTGATGAAGTGGTAGCTTTGGGCGCTGCCATACAAGCCGATATTTTAGCCGGTAACCGTAAAGATATTTTATTGCTGGATGTTACCCCCCTATCTTTAGGCATCGAAACAATGGGTGGCTTGATGGATGTAATTATTCCCCGCAACTCAAAGGTGCCTACCAAAGCGGGCAGACAATATACTACCTCTATAGACGGACAGGTAAACATGAAAATTGCGGTTTACCAGGGTGAACGTGACCTGATTAAAGAAAATCGTAAACTGGCAGAATTTGATCTGAAAGGCATACCTTCTATGCCGGCAGGTTTCCCAAAAGTGGATATTAACTTTTTGCTGAATGCCGATGGGATATTAAAAATACAGGCAATGGAGCTACGGTCGGGCGTAAAGCAGGAAGTAGAAGTAAAACCCACTTATGGCATTACCGATGACCAGGTAGAGCAAATGCTTATGGACAGTATTACCCACGCTAAAGATGACGTGGCCCAGCGTATGTTAATTGAGGCACGTACAGAAGGTGAGCAAATGGTGTATACCGTAGAGCGTTTTTTACAAAAAAACAGCTCGCACTTATCCATAACTGAAATTAGTGAAACTCATCAGTTTATTACAAAACTGAAAGAAGCCCTAACAACAGGCGATAAAAATAAAATACATAAAGCCATTGATGAGATCAATGAATTTACCCGTCCGTTTGCTGAGCGATTGATGGATACCGCTATCAGCCACGCGATGAAGGGTAAAAGCATAGAATGACCGTAATTTAACTTACGCTTTCAATGCTTCCTGATCTTTCAAAGCTTGTATATTATTTTGGTTGCTGAATGATTCAGTCTGACTTGCAAAATCTGCTAACAAACTTGCAATTGTGTCCAAATTATCAGAAACACGCTGATGCATGTCAGGTAATTCTTTTTCT